>JAKBCJ010000384.1 GCA_021807975.1 Pseudomonadota bacterium
TGCAGGCCGGCGAATACGGCGGCTGGGCGGAGGACGCGGCCGGCTTCGGCTGGACGATGACAAAGGGTTCGCACGACTGGGGCAAGCTGATCGCCGCCAAGGACCGGGAAATCACCCGGCTGGAGGGTATCTACCGCAAGCTGCTGAACGGTGCCGGAGCGCGGATTTTCGACGGACGGGCCACCCTGGTCGATGCCCATACGGTCGAGGTGAACGGCGAACGCTACACCGCCGAAAACATCGTCATCGCCACCGGCGGCAATCCGGAGCGTCCAACCATTCCCGGCGCCGAACTTGGCATTATCTCCGACGACGCGTTCTACCTGAAAACCATGCCACAGCGGGTCATCATGGTCGGGTCGGGTTACATCGCGGTGGAATTCGCCGGGATATTCAAGGCGCTGGGGGCCGAGGTCGATCTGGTCTATCGCCAGCCGCTGCCCCTGCGCGGGTTCGACCACGATATCCGCGAGTCGATGCGGGAAGCGCTGGAGGCGCAAGGTATCGTCCTGCATCCGAACAGCACGCCGGCAAAGCTGGAAGCCGACGGCGACAAGCGTATCCTGACGCTGACCGACGGCCGGACGCTGCACGCCGACCTGGTATTCTTCGCGACCGGGCGAAAGGCCAACGTGGCCGGCCTTGGGCTTGACAAGGTGGGCGTGGAACTGAACGCCAAGGACGCGATCAAGGTCGATGACGGGTTGCGCACCACCGTCCCGCATATCTACGCCATGGGCGACGTGACGGATCGGATAAACCTGACGCCCGTCGCCACCGCCGAGGGGCACGCCCTGGCGGATACGCTGTTCGGCAATAATCCACGCAACGTCTCGCTGCGGAACATCCCGTCGGCGGTCTTCACCACGCCGCCAGTCGCCTCCGTCGGACTGACCGAGGAACAGGCGTGCGCGATGAGCCCGGTGGACATTTACCTGACCAAGTTCACCCCGATGCGTCACACCCTGTCCGGCCGCGGCCGCAAGACAACGATGAAACTGGTGGTGGACAAGGCGACCCAGAAAGTGGTCGGCGCGCACATGATGGGCGAGGACGCCGCCGAGATCATCCAGGGCATCGCCATCGCCGTCGTCATGGGTGCGACAAAGGCGGATTTCGATCGCACCATCGGTATTCACCCCACGGCGGCGGAGGAGTTCGTGACCCTGCGTACCCGCACCCGAACAACCGATCTGGCCAAGGCGGCAGAATAGGATACGGCTAAGCGATCGTGAACCCCCGAACCCCGGCCGCCGCCCGATCGCCCGGCGCCGGGAGGATCCTGGCGTTAGTGGATTCAGCCGCCGACGCCCTCGCCGCGGATCGGCCGCTGCCGCTGCTTTTGGCTTTGAGTCTGCTCGCGGCCTGTATCTGGTGCGCGTGGCTGCTGGACACTGGCTTCGTTTTGGGCACCTCCGCGTTCTGGCGGAACCCCCACGGGATCGTCGGCGCTGGCTGGGCTGACATGCCGACGGCCCTGAGCGGCTATTTCTTCTTCCAACGCGACACTTGGCACATTCCGCTGTTTCAGGTCGCCAACCTCGGCACCCCACAGGGCACGAACATCGTCTTCACCGACAGCATCCCCTGGCTCGCGTTGGCCGGGCGGGTGCTGTTTCTGGCGACGGGCATGCCGGCGAACCTGTTCGGCCTATGGACCGTGGGGTGTTTCGCCGCGTCGGCGACGACGATGACCGCCCTTGTGGCAGCACTGGGTCAGCGCAACCTGGCCGCGGCGGCGATGGCCACGGTCGCCGGCCTTTGCATGCCCACGCTGCTGGCGCGCTGGGGGCACACATCGCTGATGGCGCAGTTCGAGGTTCCGCTCGCGCTGGTTTTCTACATCCGCAACTGTAGCTCCGGCCGGCCGTGGCGGCTGTTCGTCCTGGCGAGCGGGCTGTCGGTCCTGGCGTTGTGGACCCATGCCTACATCTTCGCGATGGTCGTATCGATCGTCCTCGCCACGCTCGCGCAGGCAGTTACCACCCGGTCGCTGCGGTGGGACAAAGCAGCCGCTATCGCGGGTGGCCTGCTCATCATTCTTGGCGGCATGATCGACCTGTCCGGCTATCTGAACGCGCGCGGTGCGCTCGGTACCGGGGCGGCCGGTCCGTTTTACTCGATGAACCTGCTGTCGCCGTTCTTCCCCCAGCGCAGCGGCCTGCTGGCGCCATTCCGCGACACGCTGGTCGATGGCACCGCCGGCCAGTATGAGGGATTCAGTTATCTGGGCGGAGGCATATTGTTGCTGCTGTTCGCAACGGCGCAGCATCAGATTCGAACGCTGCGACATGGCTTCACCCGCCAGCCATGGCTGTTCGCTCTGTTGGCCGGCTGTACGGTGTTTGCCCTGTCGAACAACATCTACCTTGGGACGGCACTGATTATTCACGTCCCGCTACCCCTGTGGGTGCGGAACATCGCATCGATCTTCCGCTCCGACGGGCGGTTCTTCTGGCCGGTCATGTATCTCCTGACCGGGCTGGGCATTACCGCCGCGATCCCGGTGTACGGTCGTGGCGGGGTGCTGCTTCTAATCGCCGCCGCGCTGCTGCAATGGGTCGATGCTACCCCCCTGCGCCAGGCCTTTGCCAACCATACCCGCACCCCAGAACCGCCCCACATCGATTTGGCCGCTTGGCGGGCCGCGATCCAACGCCATGATTCGGTGCGTATCCTGCCGCAGTATTTTTGCCTGAAACCGCTGCATTGGAACAGCGAGGTGGCGGTCGAACTACAACTGCTCGCCGCGATCGCCGACCGTCCCATCAACTCTGTCTATGCGTCCCGCTTCCAGGCCGACTGCGCAGCCGAACAACGCATCGACGCAACACCGCGGGCCGGTGAACGGCAGTTGACAATAGTGCTGGACGAATTCGCCGGATTCGAAGAGATGCGGGCATTCGCCCAAACTCACGGCACCTGCCAGCCCGGCCCCGGCATCGTGGTGTGCAGCGACATCCCCCGGGAGGCGCCGACGCTGGCGGCCTTGGCCAAAACCGACCGCGTCCCGGTGCCGGACAAGGAATAGCGCTCCGCGCCGCTCTGGTGTTTCCACCCACCGCGGGCCACACTCCGTAAGTGTGTACTGTCCTCGTCCTTGTCCGCTCCACCCATCTGGTTCTCGCCGCCAACCGGGATGAGCGTCCGGATAACCACTCGCGTTTTGGCCCGATCACCCGCGATCTGGCCCGATTCGGGGCAACCGAACCCGCCGGCCCGAACGACCTGGCGGCCCGGCACACAATCCTGGCGAACCGCCACGGCGACTCGGCGGAACAGATCGACGTCGTGCCGCGGGGCGGTTTCGGCACGGTCTGCGCGTCTTTTGTCTCGCTTCCGGCGACGGGCCAACCCATATGGCTGTTCGCGGCCGGGTAGCCTGATCGGGCCGATATTAAGCCGGTCTTTTGTACCGGGGATACCGCTGCTATACCCGCCCCTCCGCCGACCCATACGCGTCCGCATGACGCGACGACCACCTAAGGAACCAAGCGATGGCCCGCCGCCGACAGCTCTACGAGGGCAAAGCCAAAATCCTGTTCGAAGGACCGGAACCGGGCACGCTTGTCCAGTACTTCAAGGATGACGCCACCGCCGGCAATGGCGCCAAAAAGGGCATCATCACCGGCAAGGGCGTGCTGAACAACCGCATCAGCGAATACCTGATGATGCGGCTGCACGAGATCGGCGTCCCCACCCATTTCGTCCGCCGCCTGAACATGCGCGAGCAACTGATTCGCGAAGTGGAGATCATCCCGCTGGAAGTGGTGGTCCGCAACGTCGCCGCCGGCAGCCTCGCGACACGGCTCGGGATCGTGGAGGGCACCCGCCTGCCCCGGTCGATCATCGAGTACTACTATAAGAACGACGCCCTGAACGACCCGATGGTGAGCGAGGAGCACATCACCTGCTTCGGCTGGGCCAATACCGCCGACCTGGACGACATCGTCGCACTGACCCTGCGGATCAACGATTTCCTGTCCGGCCTGCTGCTGGGCGTCGGCATCACCCTGGTCGATTTCAAGCTGGAATTCGGCCGGCTGTGGGAAAACGACGAAATGCGGATCATCCTGGCCGACGAGATCAGCCCGGATAATTGCCGCCTGTGGGACAGCAAGACCAACGAGAAAATGGACAAGGACCGCTTCCGCCGCGACCTCGGCAAGGTCGAGGAAGGCTATCAGGAAGTCGCTCGGCGTCTCGGCATTCTGCCGGAAGCCGGGACGCGGGACCTCAAGGGGCCGGAGTTGATGCAATGAAAGCCACCGTGACCGTGATGCTGAAGTCCGGCGTGCTGGACCCGCAGGGCAAGGCCATCGCCCACGCGCTGGGAACCCTGGGCTTTACTGGCGTAGAGGATGTGCGCGCCGGGAAGGTTCTGGAGATCGAACTGGCCGAGACAGATCCGACGAAGGCCAAGGCCGCCGCAGAGGAAATGGCCCGGAAACTGCTGGCGAATACGGTGATCGAGAGTTTCCGGGTGACAATCGAGGGGTGAGGGCACGGGCGCTGGCCTTAATCGGTGGCCTGGTCAGCGTAGGCCTAGTTCTTGTCGCGCGAGACGATCGGGTCAACATTGGCGTCGGCGGCCAGTTTGGGGAATTTGTCGTCAAATTGATCCCGGCACAGGGCCGCGGCCTAGATTACGATTGCTCGGGCGGGTCAACTTCCATCCTCGCGTGGTCGTCGAAAGCTGGCCAGAGGAAGATAAGCTAAGCGGTTGCCCGTGAACCATGAACTTCTTACGATATCCCCATCGATGGAGAAA
>JAKBCJ010000385.1 GCA_021807975.1 Pseudomonadota bacterium
CGCATGGGGGTTATCAACGCGACGAGCGAACCCTTGAACATATCCCTCTCCCGAACCGGACTTGACAGCGAAGAGGCGGAACCTAGGCGCGAGACGGAAGCATCGCAAGGTTCACCTTGCCAGTTGTTGCCAGCCCGCGACCTGACGATGCGTCGCAGTTCGTGAAGGGGCCGGTTATGCGGGCCTCCTGAACCGGAGGGTGTTATGAACCGGACGCGTCTTCAGGCGTCGTTGTCCGCCGCCGATCAGCCGGGCACGCCTTTGCTGGTGGAATACTCGAAATGCAGCGCCCGATCCGGATGCACGATCGGGTGAATCGCGTGGGCGGCGACGGCAGCCTCGCTGAAGCCTTGCAGGATGAGCTTCAGCTTTCCCGGATAAGTTGCCACATCCCCGATCGCGAAAATGCCCGGTATGCTGGTCTGTCCCGTCGCCGGGTTCACCAGGATATGGCTCTTTTCGCTGTGCAGCCCCCAGGCGGCGATCGGCCCCAGATCCATCGACAGGCCGAAGAACGGCAGCAGCACGTCGGCCGGCAGCGACTTCACCGCCCCGTCAAGCGTGGCCACCTCCACCGACGACAGCGCGCCGTTCGCGCCGGTCAGGCCATGGAGCTGGTAGGGGATCACCATCTCGATCTCCCCTTTCGCGGCAGCTTCGTCCAGTTGGGCCGCGGTTTCCGGCGCGGCGCGGAATTTCGCCCGGCGGTGTACCACCTGAACGCGGGCGATGTCCTTCAACGCCAGCGCCCAATCGACCGCCGAATCCCCGCCGCCGGCGATCACCACGCGTTTGCCGCGAAAATCCTCCCGGCGGCGAACGTAGTATTGCACTGCACCGATCGCCTCATACGCTTCCAGGCCGTCGAGCGGCGGGCGGTTGGGGCCGAATGCCCCGGCCCCGGCGGCAACGATCACCGCTTTGGCCGCAATCGTGTCGCCGCGATCGGTGGTCAGGGTAAACGCGCCGGTTTGTCCGCTCAGGCCGTTCACTTGGCGACCGAGCAGCCTGGGCGCGTGGAATGGGGCAATCTGCTCCTCCAGGCGGGTAATCAGCGCCCCCGCCTCGATCGCCGGATGGGCGGGAATGTCGTAAATCGGCTTTTCCGGGTACAGCGCCGCGCACTGGCCGCCGGTTTCTGTCAGCGTGTCGATCAGCACGCTGGACAGTTTGAGCATCCCAAGCTGGAAGACGGCGAACAGGCCGACCGGGCCGGCTCCGACGATCGCCACGTCGGTTTCGATATGTTGGGTCATATCCTGCCCTATACGTCGCTTTTTCGGCAGCACAAGCGCCATAACACCTTGGTGACAACGCCTCGTATCGAACCGGGCGCTTTCCTACCTGCCGGGACTTACTTCTTTTTCACCAACGGGGGACATTCCATGGCGTGGTACGCCTATGGCTGAAAGCGTTGTCGTTGCAATCCCGGCCCGTGACGAGGCCGAACGAATCAAAGCCTGCCTGACAGCCCTGGATCAACAAATCCAGCGGCCGGATGCGGTGGTGCTCCTGCTCAACAACTGCACCGACGACAGCGAAACAGTCGCTCGGTCGATCGCGCCAAGACTACGATTCGGTCTGGACCTGGTCCGTTGCTTGTTGCCGCCTGCCAGGGCCAACGCCGGTTGCGCAAGGCGCATGGCGATGCAGATCGCCGCGGACCGGGCTGGTCCGAATGGCATTCTGCTGACGTCCGATGCGGATGCGATTGCCCCCCCGGACTGGGTATCGCGCAATCTTGTCGGACTGCGGAACGGCGCGGATATCGTGTGCGGCACGGCGGTCATCGATCCACTGGAGGCAGCATCGGTCCCCGCCCATCTCCACGCCGACGATGCGCGAGAATGCCGCCTTATCGCGTTGCTGGACGAGCTTGCCTGGCAACTCGATCCGGAACTCCATGACCCGACGCCGCGTCATACCGAGGCCTCGGGGGCCAGCATCGCCGTCTCGGTGCGAGCCTATCGTCGCGCTGGCGGCATTCCGGCGGTTCCGTCAGGCGAGGATCGCGCTTTTGTCCGAAGCCAGTGGATCATGGACGCCCGGGTTCGGCACGATCCTGCGATCCGGGTGTTTGTGTCCGGGCGGATTTTCGGACGGGCGGAAGGCGGAATGGCGGACGCCATCCGCCGCCGAATGCACCAACAGGACGAATATACCGACGACCAGGCGGAGCCAGCCCGGGACGCGCTTCGTCGTTACAGCCTGCGATATCGCATGCGACGCCTGTGGGCGGGGGCACCCGATGCGGGGCTGGCTGACGACCTGAGTATATCCAGCGATACGCTGAACGCCGCTCGGTCGCAGCCGTTTTTCGGGTCGGCCTGGGCCGCGCTAGAGGCGCAAAGTCCCGTTCTTGCCAGGGAACGCGTTCGATTCCGTGATCTGCCCGCCCAAATCGCCATCGCGGAACGCCTGCTGCAGGACGTCGCGGTGCGCGAAACCTTGGCGGCAGACTAGCGATGCAAGCCATCGCGGACCTGATTCCTTGGATGCGGAGCCGGGCAGAGGCGCTGGATCGAACCGCATCGTTCCCAGATGAGGAATTGGCGCGGTTGCGATCGGCCGGGGCGCTGGCGCCCCGGGCCCACGACGCGCTGGTCAAGCTGCTGATCCTGGTTGGGCAAGGCAATCTCTCGGTCGGCCGGATCCTGGAGGCGCATGTCAACGCGCTGCACCTGATGGCCAGGTTTGGTGCAATTCCCGACGATGGGCTTCTGTATGCCCTATGGGTCACCGATCCGCCCTCCGGCGGTTTGCGCATGCGAGTGTCCGGGAGTCGGATCACACTGACCGGAGGCAAGCAGTTTTGCTCAGGCGCCGGACACGCCACCGGCGCCCTGGTGACCGCCGAGGATGACAACGGCGATACCCGCATGCTGGTGCTTCCCCTGGACATCGGCGAACGGGTGAGCCCATTGCCCGCGCCGCTGTCGGGGATGCGTGCCGCCGTGACCGGGGCGGTGGATTTTGACGGATGCGAAGCCCCTGCCGATGCGCTGCTGGGGGGACCGGGCGACTATTTGCGAGAGCCTGATTTCTCCGCCGGCGCGTGGCGCGGATCGGCGGTGGCGCTGGGCGGGCTGATCGCGCTGGTGGACCATGCGCTATTGCAACTGCATGAGTCGGGCCGAGTCGATAATCCACATACCCGGGCTCGGTTGGGTAAGACGCTCATCGCCCGGGAAACCGGCCGCCTATGGGTCCATGCAGCCGCGCGGATCGCCGAAGATCCTTTGGCTGACACATCCTATCGGGTTTCCGCGGTCGGTCTCACCCGTATCGCCGTGGAAACGGCCTGCCTGGATGCGATGCGATGGGTCCAACGCTCCCTCGGCCTGACAGCGTTTCGTCAAGGGACGGCGGTTGAACGGATCTGCCGCGATCTGTCGGCCTATCTCCGCCAGCCAGCGCCGGACGAAGTCCTCACCGAGGCCGCTGCCTGGTTCGCGTCACATCCCGATGCTTGCATCGAGGATCGGTCCTTATGACAACCAAGGCAGCCGATATCCACGCCGCCTGGAGACATCTGCCTATCGGTACCCTGGAACAGGTTGGTGGCATCCGGCGGTGCCTGATTTTGGCGCCTCACCCGGATGATGAAAGCCTGGGCTGCGGTGGGTTAATCGCTGCCTGCGTCGCCGCGGATCGGCCCCCCATGGTGGCGATCCTGACCGACGGCGTCGGCTCCCACCCCGGATCACGCGCGTTTCCGCCGGATCGCCTGCGGGCAGTCCGAGCGGAGGAAGCCCGACGGGCGGTCAGTCTGCTGGGCTTGCCGCCGGACCGGCTGGTCTTCCTGAACCAGCCCGACACGCGCGCGCCCCGGGACGGGCCAGGCTTCGACGCCATAGTGGCCCGAATCCTGGGGCGGCTTCCACCGGACTGCACCGCCATCCTGGCCCCATGGCGGCACGACCCCCATTGCGACCATGAAGCCGCGTCTAAAATCGCCTCCGTCGTGGCCCAACGCGCGGGAATTCCCCATGTCGCGTATCCAGTCTGGGGGTGGACCCTGCCGCCAGACACGTTAGTGCCCTGCCCGCCCGGCAGCGGCGTGCGATTGGACATCGAAGCCTTCCTGCCGGCCAAACGTGCCGCGATCCAGGCGCATCGCTCCCAATACGGCAACCTGATTACCGATGATCCGGATGGCTTTCGCCTGCCTCCCGAACTGTTGTCGGTATTCGACGGCCGGTTTGAGACGTTCCTCATCGCATGACGAAATCACGCCCGCCCGCCCATTTCGAACGACTTTACCAATCGAACCCCGATCCATGGGGGTTCGAAACCAGCGCCTATGAGACCGAGAAATATAGCCGAACATTAAACGCCCTCGGCGACCGCCGCTTTTCCGCCGGGCTGGAGCTCGGGTGCTCGATCGGGGTTCTGACGCGCATGCTCGCTCAGCGTTGCGATGCCTTGGTGGGCGTGGATAGTGTCGAACAGCCGCTGCGCGCTGCCCGGCTGCGGTGCGCCGATCAACCGCAGGTCCGGTTTCAGCGTATGCAAATTCCCGCATCATGGCCGGAAGGTCGTTTTGACTTAATCATATTTTCGGAGGTTCTGTATTTCCTATCAAAGACTGACATCGATGCTTGCGTTGATCGCGTCCGAACCAGTCTTCTGCCCGAAGGCGCAGTTGTCCTAGTAAATTGGCTCGGGCGGACCGATGACCCCACACCGGGACACGCGGCCGCGGAGCATTTCATTACGGCGTCCTCCGACGCGCTCGCCGTTAATTTCCGTTTCCGCAACG
>JAKBCJ010000386.1 GCA_021807975.1 Pseudomonadota bacterium
CTTTGCCCAGAATGCCGCACCGAAGCAAACACCCGCACACGCCGCCGCCCGTCTGGTGGGAAATTCGTCGCGCAGGATCAGCAGTAATCCGCCAAGTGCCAGACTGCCTGCCAGTGGGTCGTCCATCGCGGTGCGTGACAGGATCAGCAAACCGGCGGGACTGAATGCCAGCGCGGCGATGGATGCCAGCGCGATCCACTTCGCCCGATCGCGCTGCAGCGGGGATTCCAGCGCGGCGGCGCGGACGATGCCGAAAAGCAGGGTGCCGAATACACCAAGATACCCCAGATGCAGCAGCGTGATCGCGGCTGGCGCCCCGGTCAGGCGCACCGCGCGTGACGCGATCAGAAGCGACAGGCTGCGGTGCCAGTCCTCCGCCCGCTCGATCGGATACCGCACAAAATATTCCGTCACCAGCGAGGTTTGCAGCAACGGACCGGGACCGGCGAACGCGCTGCGCAGGATGGTTCCGGTGTTATAAAGATTGTCCTCGAAGTAGTCGGCGCAACGGAACGCGATCAGGGCCGTGACAGCCGCCATCAAGGCCACGGCAAAAACGAACAGGGCCTTGCTTCTCATCGCGGTCCTTCGGGGGAAGCGTTATCCGGTTCGCTTCATTAACATGCGCGGCGGCAGGCGGGAAGCAAACCGCACCGCCGCCGGCCCGGAGTGCCCACCGGCCGCGCGATCGGCGCCAGCCTGGCGGTGACCGGCCCATTCGTGCCGCACCAGACACGAAAATGCCGGGCCGCTGTTCCTGGTCCCGGGCTTCTTCACTCGCCGCGCGGCGGCTCCGGTTCCCTGATGCCCGTCTCGGGCGCCAGCTTCAGCAGCAGCTTGCGATCCGGCGCGAATTTTGCGTTCAGCGGCATCAGCCCGGCCCCCAGAATCCGGGCGTCCGCCCCCAGACTGCCCGGCGTCAGTATCGGACGCCGCAAACCGGTCAGGTTGAACAAACCCAAAGCCGCGGTCACGTCCTCCACAATCACCCGGGTCGCCGCCCTGGACAGCGAACTGTCGATCACCACCTGCTGAAAATCGAAAACGCTGATCGCCGCCCCGATGGCATAGGCAAGCGCCGCTACGGCGGTCCGCCGCCATCCATCGTAAATCGCGACAGCCCCCCGGGGGGCCCCGGTCAGATCGTCCAGCACGTCCGGGGAAAATCCCGCTGCTTCCAATTCCCGCTCCAGAAAGATCAGCGACGCCCGCCGGATAAGCTGCTCCGGCTGGCGGCCGGTGATAACATCCCGCACGCCCGTCAGCGGCAGGGAGCCGATGGCGCACGCATTGCCGCGCGCGCTGCTGACCAACTGATGGGACATAGCGATCCCGCCCCCCACGAAGGCGCCGACGTAAAGATACAGGCAGGTTTCCGAGGCAATACTTGAACCCAGCGTCAGTTCCGCGCTGGTTGCGGCGGCGACATCGTTCATGACGGCAACTGGCAGATCGGTCATGCCGCCGATACGGGCAGCGAAATCCACATCCCGCCACTCCGCCAGTTTGTCCGCCGGCGCATCGAGCTCCTCGGCCCATCGGTGCAGTTCAGATGGCGCGCAGACCCCGACGCCCACCAGGCGCTGGCGTTGCGCATCAGGCAGATTCTCGTAAACAAACCTCAGGCCGCGCTCTATCTCGCGGAATATGGAGTCCGGTTCCGGATACCGGTAACTCTGCCGCGTACGGCGGGAGATGCCGCCCGCCAGATCCATCAGCAATATATCCAGGCTGCGGCGCCCGATTTTTATACCGATGGACCCGGCCCCGTTAGGATTCAGGCGGATAAGCGTCGATGGTTGACCAACCTTGCCCCGCACCTTGTCGGTTTTGACCAGCAACGTCTCATCCAAGAGCCGGTTGACGATGACCGATACCGTCTGCGGGCTCAATCCGGTTGACCGAGCAACATCGGCCTTCGGCAGCCCCCCGGCTCGGCGGATGACCTGCATAATCAGGCGTTCGTTATATTGCCTGGCGCCGGATCGGTCGCCGCCCCGCATCTCCGCCCCGTCGGGCGTGGCCCGATCCATAGCTGCCTCTGTCACCGCTCAAATCCTCCAGAAGCCGGCATATTCAACGTCAAGGATAAATTCATATAACACATTGATGAACTGCACGAAGCCGATTTGTCCACGATTGCTGGATCAAGTCATCGCCGCGAATGCCAGCCGCGCGGTCAGCGCCGGGCTCATACCGTTGAAAACAGTTGGAACCCGATCATGTTGCATTGCACAATGCGCCTGCGCTTCGGCGATCCGCCAACCATCAAGCAAGGGAGTCAGGCGTCCGCCAAGGACAGAAGGAAACCGATATGCCGTATTCGATTAAACTGACCGGCCGGACGATAGCGCGCATGGGCGATGCCTTCCACCGAACCGTTGCCAGCTTCAACGATGACGCCGCACGCATGGCCTACCTGAACGGCGCGACAGATCGATCCGATCTTGAATTTCGCATGCGCGAACTCGACGCAGCGCGTGATCCGCTGCCGGGATATCCCGGCAATTTCTCCATCCACTAGCGTCGCTGTCCGGCCCTGCCGCCCGATCCGCGGTCAGGTGATCACGTCCGGTGCGCGCCGGCCCGTCCGATCGCCGATCCCCGCCAGTTTGTCGGCCGCCGCGATCACCGGCGCCAACACCTCTTGCGGATCGAGGCCATGGCGCGCCGGGTCGGGTTCGAACATCTCCAGATAGACCCGCAAGGTCGCGCCCTCCGTCCCGGTCCCGGACAGTCTGAACACGGCGCGCGCACCGTTATCGAACATCGCCCGCACGCCTTGCCCGGCGCTGATCGAGCCATCGGTCGGATCCCGATAGGCGAAATCGTCCGCCTCGGTGATCGTCAGGCCGCCGAAGCTCTTGCCGGGGAGGTCGGAGATGCTGGCGCGCAGATCGGCGATCAGCCGTTCGCCCGCCCTTGTGTCGATGGCCTCATAGTCGTGGCGGGTGTAGTAGTCGCGGCCATGGGTTTTCCAGTGGCTGGTCAGTATCCCGGCTACCGGTTCGCCGCGCGCGGCAACGATGTCCAGCCAGATCAGCACCGCCCACAGGCCGTCCTTTTCCCGGACATGATCCGACCCGGTGCCGGCACTTTCCTCGCCGCAGATCGTGACCATGCCTGCGTCCAGCAGATTGCCGAAGAACTTCCAGCCGGTCGGGGTTTCGAACATCGGCACACCGATCCGGGCCGCGACGCGATCCGCTGCCCGGCTGGTCGGCATCGACCGCGCGATCCCTTTCAGGCCGCCAGTATAGCCCTTGGCCAGATGCAGGTTGGCAGCCAGCACGGCCAGGCTGTCGGATGGCGATACCGCTATTCCGCGGCCCAGCACGATATTGCGGTCCCCGTCGCCATCCGACGCCGCCCCCATGTCCGGGGCATCGGGCGAAAACATCAGACCGAACAGATCCGCGGCATGGACCGGATTGGGGTCCGGATGGTGTCCGCCGAAATCCGGCAGCGGCGTGCCGTTGATCACGGTGCCGGGCGGCGCGCCGAGGCAACCCTCCAGGATCGCATGGGCGTATGGTCCGGTAACCGCGTGCATGGCATCGAAACACAGACGAAAGCCAGAGGCGAACAGCGTTCGGATGCGATCGAAATCGACCAGCCGCTGCATCATTGTCAGGTAGTCGGCGATTGGATCGACGATCTCCACCTCCATGCCGCCGAGTCTCCACGTCCCGAGCCGGTCCAGGGCAGGGGGCTCGTCAGTCATGATCCGATAGGCCGTCAGAGTCCTGGTGCGCGCAAAGATCGCGTCGGTGACCGGTTCCGGGGCTGGCCCGCCGTTGGCGGTGTTGAACTTCAGGCCGAAATCGCCATCCTCGCCGCCGGGATTGTGGCTCGCGGACAAGATAAAGCCGCCGAACGCGCGGCGGATGCGGATCAGGTTAGACGCCGCCGGGGTTGAAAGCAGGCCGCCCCGCCCGACGATCGCGCCGGCGGCCCCGTTGGCGGCGAGCATCCGCAGAATGATGCCGATCGCGGTGTCGTTGAAAAACCGGCCGTCGCCGCCGACCACGACGGTTCGTCCCGCCACGCCGCCGACGCCGTCGATGACGGCCTGCACGTAGTTCCGCAGGTAATCCGGCTGGCGGAAGACGGAGGTCTTCTTGCGAAGCCCCGATGTGCCAGGCCTCTGTCCGTCGATCGGTCTGGTCGCAACGGTCTGTATGGTCATGGCACGCTGTTTCCCCAAGGTTATTCGCCAGTCGGGCCGACTGTATCCCGGGCCGTCCGTCAAGCACCAGAACACTGCATTCGGGCCGCGGACTCCGCCGGAGTGCGCGCCCGGGCTCCGCTTTCGAACGCGGCGGCTGTTCTGGCGCCCGGATCGGCGGCGGTTGGTGTTACACGGCACCCCAGGACGAAACCCGCCCGATCCGCACCGCGATCACCGGCAACGGGGCAAGGTCCATCGTTCGGTACTGTTGATAGCGGTCCCGAAGCCGGGCTTGTGCGGCGTCGTGCTCCTGCCCGCCGGTCAGGATTTCGGCGTTGCCGCGCAGCATCACCCAGGCCAGCCGCGTCCAGTCCTCATCCCAGCGATCCACCGTGACCGCGACGGCCGGGTTCTCCTGGATGTTGCGGATGCGCTTCAACGGGATATCGGTGCGCTTCGGCTTTTCATCCACGGTGATATACAGCGACGTGCCATCCAGGCAGAAGCACACCGGCACCAGATGCGGGGCGCCGTCGCGCCCGGCTGTC
>JAKBCJ010000387.1 GCA_021807975.1 Pseudomonadota bacterium
CGGAATCGCCGCCCCTGTCGTCGAAGCTGTACATCTCTTTGGTGACGACGTCGGATGTCTCCCCCAAGGTGCGGGAGAACACCCGCGTGTCCTCGAAGATCGGGGTTTGCCATTCGTCGAAGCCATAGGTGGCGGCGACCAGGCGCGCGACTTCCGCGACGCGGTGGAAGCGGCGCTGTTCCTCGCCGATCAGGTCATGGGTGCCGCGGGCGGGCTGCAGAGCGGTCAAAAATCGGGTCCTTGGTGGGTTTGCGCCGGCTTATATAAGCGCGCGCGGGGCGGCAAGCTACTTGGGATGCTGGACCGGACTGACCGACGCGCGCATCCGGTGGCCGCGACGGCGAATCATCGGCGCTGTCGCCGCCCGTCCCGGATCTGTGGTAGGCTTCCGAATATCCGCTTCCGCCTGCGTCCTTCGCGACCAGCAAGGCGGACGCCGCAAACACCCGGGAACCGAATGGCATGCCCCTAACGCCCGAAGACGATGCCTTTTTAAGGGAATTGCACGGCAATCTGGCTGACCATCCCCTGGAGCCGGGCGATCGGTTCTATGAACCGATCCACACCCTGCTGGACGACGATGACCCCGTGTGGCTGATGCAGCGGCATGTCGAACTGAACAGCGTGCAAAGCCTCCAGCTTTTCTCGGGTTTCAGGGGCGCCGGCAAGACGACCGAGTTATTCCGGCTAAGATCGATACTGGCGGACAAAGGCTACGTCGTCCTTTACGCGGATGCGCTGGACTACCTGAACCCGGCGGAGCCGGTCGATATCTCCGATCTGATCATGGTTCTGGCCGGGTCGTTCAGCGATGCGCTGGATGACCTCGGTCTGGATGCCGGGCGCGAGTCGTTCTGGACGCGCTTCGCGAATTTCCTGACCAATACCGACCTGACCATCGGCGGCGCCGAGTTCAAGGGCGAGGTGGCGGGTCCGGGACCGGCAAGCAGCATCAAGGCCGGGATCAACATCAAGGCCGAATTCAAAACCGGCTCGACTTTCCGCCAACGCCTGAAGACCGCCCTGTCCGGGCGGCTGTCGGAATTGAAAGCGGAATCGGATGCGTTCTTCGAAGATGGTATCAAGGCGATCCAGGGCGTCCTTGGGGAGAACCGGCAAGTCGTCTTTATCTTCGATCAGTTGGAACAATTGCGGGGCAACTATCAAAACTGGCAGTCCGTCATCCGAAGCGTCGAGCAATTATTCACCGTTCATCTCGATAAGCTGACGTTGCCCTATATCCACGCCATTTACGCGGTCCCGCCGTGGCTGAAGTTTTTGACGGCGTTGGAGGCGCCGATGACCATTTTGCCGACGGTCCATCTTTGGAACAACGATCCCGACAGGTCCCGCTTTGCCCCCGGCTGGAACGTCTATCGCGACCTGTTGCGGCTGCGGTTCGGAACCGGCGGCATCCAACGCCTGTTCGGACCCGACAGCCAACGGGCCGACGCGTGCATCGACAGATTGATTGGCGCCTGCGGCGGCCATGTGCGAGACTTGCTCCGCCTGTTTCAGGAACTGGTGAAGCGGGTCAATGCGCTGCCCGTAACCGATCGTGTTCTTGACAGCACGATCAACGCCGCCCGGCGGGATTTTCTGCCGATCGCCTTGGACGACGCGAAATGGCTGGCCGAAATCGCCCAGCGTCGCGATACCGCGCTGCTCCAACTCGACGAGCGGTCGATCGAACGGCTGAGCAACTTTCTCGATACCCATCGCGTCATCTATTTCGTCAACGGTGCCGCCTGGTACGATATTCATCCGCTGATCCGTGAGGAGGTGAAGCGGGTCGTGGAAGCCGGCGATGGTACCTAGGTGCCCGACGCATGAGCGATCGCTCCGAGTTAGAAATAGAACGCCGCTTCGGGCAGCAAGCCGCGGAAGAATGGCGCCTGATCCTGCGCCATTTCGATCTGGCCGACGGTTTCGCCCTGATCGTGTTGACCGTGCCCGATCGCTTGGCGGCAGGGATGTGCCGCCAAGGTCTGGCGGGCTTTCTGTCTGCGCATGGCAAGAGCCTGACGCGGATCAGGCCGCATGATCCACAGGCTTTGAGCGATCTGGCAACGCGCCTGTTGAACCTGCCGGACCATCCCGCGGCGGGTGCGGTATGGGTCGAAGCGGTCACCAGCGAACGCGCCGGGAATTACCCGGGATGGAACGAGGCATGGCACCGAGCGCTGGGGAGTTTGAATCAACAGCGCAATCCGTTGCGCCGCCGCCTGAATGTGCCCCTGCTGATCGTGGGGGCGCCATGGGTGGCGGCGACGATGCGCGAGATTGCCCCCGATCTTTGGTCTGTTCGCGCCCTCGTCGCCAGGATCGAACCCGATGCGGCGCATGCCGCTTTGCCGCAAGCATGGCAGCCGGTAGCCGGCGTCGATGCATTCGCCTCTCCCGCCGAAACCAGCGCACCCCCCGATATCGTTCTGGCCCAACGCGCCGCACAGCGATTGCGTGAGGAGAAGGGGCAGGAGCGCGTGTTGGCCGAAGTGCTCGGGCGATTGGCCCAAGGGTTGGGTGCAACCGATGATTGGCCAGCCGCCGAAGCCGCATGGCGGGAAGCCGCCGCGCTGCGACTTCGATTTGGCCCTCCGACGGAAGCAGCGCGGGCGTCCGCCGGGTTGTCTCAGGCATTATGGGAGCAAGGCCGCGGTCAGGAGGCCCTCGACGCACTGGCATCGGCCGTCGCGCTTTATCGCGGTCATGGTGCCAGGGCGGAATTGGCGGGTGCTCTGAGCAATTTGGCCGTGTTGCTGGACAACCTTGCCCGACCGCAAGACGCACTGGCAGCCGCATCCGAAGCCGTGGCGATTCATCGATCTCTGCAAGCCGGGCAATCGGACTCGCCGCGACCGGCTTTGGCGTTGTCGCTGAATAACCTTGCAAACATGTTGAGCCGCCTTGGCCGGCTGGAGGACGCGCTAACGGCTGCGGAGGAAGCCCTGTCGATCCGGCGCGATCTGGCCGCGCGGCACCCCGGCCTCTATCAGGCAGACTTGGCCGACTCGTTAATCAGTCTCGCCAATATGCTCAGCGCGCTCGGCAGGCGAGAGGATGCGCTTGCGGTCGCCGAAGAAGCCGTGGCACGAAATACGGAGGCTATTCCAGCACTCATTCCCCAATTTTCGAGCCATCCTGAGGTATTCGCCAATATCATGAGAGCGATGGTCCGGGACTACATCGCAGGCTGCCAAATGTTGGGGCGGAATCCCGATATGGGACTGTTGACCTCGGTCCAGCCTGTGTTGAAGACCTTGCCGCCGGGCGATGCCCCCACCGGGTGAATTGCAACAATCAGGCGTGTAGGTCGGACAATTGTGCCGGGCGTGAGTGCGTCTGCGCGGTCAGAATGGCAATGCGACCATGTCAGGCTCGATGAGCGCCCGAAACGCCGGATCGACCGACCGCAAATCGATGACGTCCGCCTTGTAGGGCAGATCGGACTCCGACAAAGCCTCCGCCACATCGCCCAATACGTCCAGGCTGAGCGGCACTTCTCCTTCAAAAGCCAAGTCCAGGTCGGAGAACCGTCGGGCCGAGGCGGTCGCTCGGGATCCGCACACCCAAGCGTGGGTAATTTGCGGCAAACGGTCGCGAAGGATAGTGCGAACAATCGCCAATTCCCCCGGCGAAAGATCGATCGCCTCGCTCATACCAGACGCCTTCGCAGTTCGTCTGTCAGATGTTCGGATTTGGCCAGGAACGCCGGGATCGAATCGGCCACCTCCTTGGCGATCGACGCTCGAAAGGCATGGCTGGATCTTGCCCGCGAGTCTCTGTAGCGGTGCCACGCCGTCCAGTCGCCCAGCAGTAAGCCCTGCTGGTTTGCCGTGCGGATTAGATCCTGGAACGGCATCCGGTCCACCTCGTCCGGTGACGCCACGCCTTGCCGGATGAAGCGCCTCAATATCCGGTGGCAAAGTTCGTAACTCGATCCAAATCGGTGGATCAGCCCGTCACGCAACTGGTCGTCGGCCGGTTCGCACCGACATCGGGCCAAACCTTCGCGCAGGCGGCCAATTGTGGAAATCAGCAACGCCAAATCGAGTGGTAGCACCATGCCGCGCAGACCGACGCCCTACGCGGCAACCGGTCGCCGAACCGTCATATCCCCGTGGCCAGCCAGCAAACCCGCTACCGAGATATCCTCGTCCAGGTCTTCCCAATGCAAGGGCCCCCCGTGACGCCGATCCTACAGTGCGCGCGCTGTTCCGGTGTCGCGTGCAACAGCCGGGGAAACCAAGCCAACGGAACCCCGACAATTCGGCCGTCGGTCAGGTCGACCCACATCGTCGCATCGTCAAAGCGAACCGCCGTTGCCGAAGTGCTCATGCCATGCCCTCCTGATCTTATCTCGCCGATTCTCCACGACCAGGACCAGTTCAGTCTGTTCCCGCCGCGAAAATCCAACACTTTCCGCCATCCTCACCTCGGGCGTCAGCCAAAGCTTTGCTTCGGCGCCCGACCGGCTGGTGTGAACATGAAGCGGCTGGCGGGGGTTTCCTCGTTGGAGAAGACGTAAAACCGAATACCAAGATGCCGAAAGAGGGCGGGCATCCGCTACCTACTCCGCCGCGAGCTTCTCCAACTCCGCCGCTGCCTTCAGTTCCGCCGCCTTCTTCTCCACCAACTCGACGATGTGGTCCACCATGGATGCCCCATCGATCGTGTGGTCCTGCTTGCCGGCGCTGTACACCATATGCCGGC
>JAKBCJ010000388.1 GCA_021807975.1 Pseudomonadota bacterium
GCGGAGTTCTCGTCGATCCGCGGCGATCCTTTGGTCAGCCAATCGAATATGAAACGTCGATTCCGGTTGAAGCGCTGGCAAATGCGGCAAAGGCGGAGGGGTCGCCGGAACTGGCTGCGAAGGTGTTGGACGTCCCGTTAGCGGCTGATAGGCTCGATCGGTTGCTTTGACAACGCGGCCGCTTGCCGCCCAACGCCCCGGCTGCGATCCTGCCGGCAACAGGAACCGTCCCGAGGCCAACAATGTCCGACACCCTTCCCACCGCCACGCGCGTCTCCGACCCCGGAATCCGCGCGCTTTACCGTCTGGAAAACCGCTGGCAGGCGTGGCTGGACGTGGAGGGGGCGCTCGCCCTGGCCCAGGCCGAACTGGGAATTATCCCGGCGGACGCGGCTCGGGCTATCGCCAGGGCCGCCCGCCTGGACCACATGGACCGCGGCCGGATCGACGAAGGCTTCGTCCGTACCGGCCATACACTGGTCCCCCTGGTCTGGGAACTCGGCCGCGTGGTCGGGGAGCCGCATGGCGGCTGGGTCCATTGGGGCGCCACCACCCAGAATATCACCCAGACCGGCGACCTGCTGGTGCTGCGACAGGCGCACGCCATTTTTCTGAAGCAGATCGGTGAAATCCTCACCGCGATGGCCGGCCTGGCGGACCAGGGCGCCGATATGCCGATGGCCGGCCGCACCCACGGTCAGCATGCGGTTCCCGCCACCTTCGGCTATAAGGTCGCGGTCTGGATCGACGAACTGATCCGCCACACCGAACGCTTCCGCCAGGCCGCCCCCCGCCTGTTCGTTGCCATGCTGGGCGGTGGGGCAGGGACCTATGCCTCGCTGGGCAAAAATGGCCCGCCGGTCCAGCAAGGCATCGCCCGGCTGCTGGGCTTCGGGTCGATGACCGTCCCGTCGCGGGCCATCGGCGACCATCTGGCGGAGAATGTCATGCTGCTGGGCCTGCTCGCCGCCACCTGCGGCAAGATCGGGCGCGAAATCTACACCCTGATGAAGACCGAGTTCGGCGAGGTCGAGGAACCCGTCCCGCCTGGCACCGTCGGCAGTTCCACCATGCCGCAGAAGCGCAATCCGAAGCTGTGCCAGGACGTCATCGCCGCCGCTGCCGAAATACGCGCGATGGTGCCGCTGGCGCTGGAGGCGATGACGACGGAACATGAAGCCGACCGCACCACCAGCCTGATGATGGACAAGGCGGAGGCGACAGCCTGCATCGCCACCGGAGACATGCTGGCCCGCGTGGCCGAAATCGTGCGCGGCCTGCGCCTCGATCCCGTCCGCATGCGAGCCAATTTGGACCTGGGCGGCGGGCTGATCATGGCGGAGGCGGTGATGCTGGACCTTGGCGCCGCCATCGGCCGGCAGCACGCGCATGACGCGGTGTATGATGCCGCGCAGGACGCTTTTGTGAAGGGGCGCCCATTCGGCGAGTTGCTGGCCGAAGACCCCCGCGTGACCGCCCACATGACGCCGGAACAGATCGGGGGCCTGCTCGACCCGACAGCCTATACCGGGCTATGTGCCGACATGGCCCGCGAGGGTGCCAACCGGGCGCGCGCCGCCGCTGAGGAGTTACGAGCATGAGCGAACTGGACGTCAATCACCTGCGATCATGGATCGGCAAACAGGAGACGCTGCACGATCGGGTGACGCGCTTCCCGATTGCTGCCTTGTCCGCCACGCTCGACCGTGACGACACCGCCCCGCAAGCCGGCGACCCGCTGCCGCCGTTGTGGCACTGGCTGTATTTCCTGCCCACAGCCCGCCAATCCGTTTTGGGACCAGACGGCCACCCGGCCCGCGGCGGCTTCCTGCCGCCGGTGCCATTGCCCCGCCGCATGTGGGCCGGCGGTCGGTTCACCTTCCACCAGCCGCTGCGCGTGGACGAGGACATCGTCCGCGTGTCCACCGTGCAGGACGTCACCGTCAAACACGGCCGCAACGGTGCGCTTTGCTTCGTGCTGGTGAAGCATGAGGTGTCCGGCGCCAACGGCCTGGCGCTGGTGGAGGAACACGACATCGTCTATCGCGACATGCCGCAGCCGAACGAGGCGCCGGCCACCCCGAAGCCGGTTCGCACCGATGGCACCTGGGCGCGCGACATCCAGCCCAGCGACCCGCTGCTGTTCCGCTATTCCGCGCTGACCTTCAACAGCCACCGCATCCATTACGACCGCCGCTACGTTACGGAAGTCGAGGGCTACCCCGGCCTGATCGTCCACGGCCCGCTGATCGCCACGATGCTGATCGACCTGCTGCGCCGCAACACCGACCGGCCGGTTGCCACCTTCCGGTTCCGCGCCGTCAGTCCGCTGTTCGACACAGCGCCGTTCTCGGTCCATGGCCTGCCGGACGGCGACGGCGCCGCCCTTTGGGCGCGCAACGCCTCGGGGAATGTTGCTATGGAAGCGGAGGCGACCTTCTGACAGCGACTTCGGGTTCGCCCTGAAATAACCGCTTCGATGGACGCGCGGCCGGAAGACATCGTCATGGCGCGCCTGCCAGACTGTGTGAAGATTCCCCCGAAATCGTTTAGAATCGTAACGACGATTCGCGGTTTCAGGGGACCCCACGGATGGCCTTCATAGCTGGTGCGAAGTGAACCGAGCCGATGCTGCTGCCGGCCATGGTGGAGGATTACGTCAGCGCCGATGCCGCGGTGCGGGTGATCGATGCTTTCGTTGCCTCGCTTGACCTTCATCAGCTTGGTTTCGAGCGGGCGCGGCCGAAGATGACTGGCCGCCCCGGTTACGACCCCGCCACACTGCTGAAGCTCTACATCTACGGCTATCTCAACAACCTGCGTTCCTCGCGCAAGTTGGAGCAGGCCTGCCTGATCAATCTCGAGATCATTTGGCTGACCTGCGCGCTGCGGCCCGACTTCAAAACCATTGCCGATTTCCGCCGCGACAATCCCACCGGTATCACCGGTGCCTGCCGGTCCTTCGTGCGGTTCTGCCGCAAGATGGGCCTGTTCGCGCAAGCCGTTGCCAGCATCGATGGCACCAAGCTGCGGGCGGCGGCCAGCCGGCGCAAGGTGATGACGAAGGAGGAGGTGACGGCCGAGACGATCAAACTGGACGCCCGGATCGGTGCGTATCTGACGGCGATGGAATGCCGCCGATGCGACGGAAACCAACGACACCAGCGACAAGCGGACCAAGCCGGCGCTGCAGGCGTTGGAGAAGCTGAGAGCCCAGCGCGCGGAACTGATGGAACTCTATGATGCGATGGCGTCGGACGAGCGCGAACTCGGTGTTCTGGGCGAACCCGAGGCGCGACCGATGGGATCGGGCAAGGGAGCAAAGCCGCCGTCCTACAACGTACAGATCGCTGTAGACACGGCCACACACATGATCGTCCACCACGACGTGACCACCGAGGCGACGGACAACCGATTGCTCTATCAGACGGCGCAACGGACGAAGACGGTATTGGAAGCCGACACATTGCAGGTGGTCGCCGACGCCGGCTACGCCAATGCCAGCGACGCGGCCAAATGCGAGGCGGACGGGATCATGGCCGCGGTGCCCGCACCGCGCCCGGCCAACACGCGCGGCGACTTCTACACGGCGGACGCGTTCAAATACGCCGCCGAGACCGACAGCATGACCTGCCCGGCGGGTCGCAAACTGCTGCGCAATGGCGGCAGCGAACGCGACCAGGAGCACCGCTACCGGGCGGACGATTGCTCTGTCTGTGAACTGAAGAAGTACTGCACGACCGCCGAGCGTCGCTATGTCCACCGCCATGTGCATCACGCCGCCATGGAGCGGATGGCGCAGCGCATCAAAGATGGCGACGAGTTGATGAAACTGCGGCGCAGCACGGTCGAGCACCCGTTTGCCACGCTCAAGGACTATCTCGGCAGACGGTTTCTGCTGCGTGGAACGCTCAAGGCCGGCACAGAAACCGCGTTCGCCGTCCTCGGATACAATATCAACCGAGCTATTAAGATCCTCGGATGCCAGGCGCTCATCGAGCGCCTGGCCTGATATCCGCAGACGCGCGTCTATCGCTCCGTCACAGGCGGCGCCCCTCTCCGGCATATAGTTTTCACACAGTCTGGCAGGGCCGCCATGACGATGAGACGCCGACGGCTCCCGTCAAACGGCTCGTTTATTTCGCCGCGTATCCTTGGCGGAGGCGGCCTTCTGAAGCGGGGCCTAGCCAAACCGCCGGTATTTGCGCACTGTCCGAACCGGAACCGTCCTGAGTGAACCAATGATCCTGTCCCCTTGCACCGCTGTCAGTGGCTCGAACGCCCGATGAGCGGCGCCATCCTGACCCTGAACGGCCTGGGAAAGCGCTTCGGCGGCTTTACGGCGCTGGCCGGCATCGATCTTCAGGTCCAGGCCGGCGAGCGGCTTGGTCTGATCGGCCCCAACGGGTCCGGCAAGAGCACCCTGGTGAACTGCCTGTGCGGCACGCTGCAAAACGACATGGGGCAGGCGGTTTTCGACGGCCACAAGTTGAACGGCCTGTCCGCGCACCGGCGGACGCGCCTGGGTATCGCCCGCAGCTTCCAGCTTCCGCGTCCGTTCGCCACCATGACGCTGGCGGAGAACATCCGGGTTCCGCTGCTCTATGCCGCAAATGCCCGGGAACCCACCTCAGCCGCCGACACCGCCCGGCGATGCGACGAATTGCTGGATATGGTGGGGCTGGCGTCCAAATCCGCCGAAAAGCCAGCCGA
>JAKBCJ010000389.1 GCA_021807975.1 Pseudomonadota bacterium
CCGATGCTGGCGACCAGCACCATGTCCCGGACGAAGACGTGGCGGATTCCGTCTTTTGCGCTGGCGATTGTTGGCACCGTCATTCCTCGGGCGCCTGCGAGGCCGGGCCCCATTGCAGGTGTTGGCCGCCGTCCAGCGCAATCATCTGGCCGGTCATTGCGGGCAGGCCCAAAATCGCCAATGCCGCCCTGGCCACCTCGTCGGGGCCGGTGCCATGGCCCAAAGGCACGGAGGACGACTGCCGGGCGAACTGTTCGTCGGTCTGGCGGGGGCTGGGCATCGCCGGCCCTGGCCCGATGGCGTTGACGCGAATGCGCGGGGCGAGAGCCAGCGCCATCGATTGGGTCAGCGCCCAAAGCCCGGCCTTGGACAGCGTATAAGAAACGAAGTGCGGCGTCAGCGACCAGACACGCTGGTCCAGCATGTTGATAATAACGCCCTCGGCGGTTGTAGGCAGCGCCTTGGCGAAGGTTTGCATCAGCACGAACGGCGCGCGCAGGTTCGGACCCATGTGGGCGTCCCAGGACTCGCGGGTGGTGTCGTCAACTTCATCGCGTTCGAACACGGACGCATTGTTGACCAGCACGCCGATTGGTCCGAGCGCTTCGGTGGCGGCGGCGATCAGGCCGGCGACCCGGGCGTCGTCAGTCAGATCGGCTTGCAGCACGACGGCGCGGCGGCCGAGTGCGGCGATGTCGGCGCTGGTTGCCCGGGCGTCTTCGATGGATGTGCCGCAGTGGATCGCGATGTCGAATCCGTTGCGTGCCAGTTCCAACCCGATCGCGCGGCCGAGCCGGCGGGCGCCCCCGGTTATGAGTGCGGCCCGTGGTATGGCGGTGGGAACGAAGGTCGTCATGGATTGCGTGGTAGTCCGCGTTGGTCCGCGCGTAAACCCTGCTGGCTGCGGGGTGGACTTCGGAACCCCCGCGGCTAAACCCTAGGCCGCCGCCGCACCTCCGCCCGGACATGCCGAAAATTCAGCACCGCGGGATCGGCGACGACCGGCCCGGGAGCAATCGCCACGATCACTCGCTCCGCGATCGGGCCGAAATCCGCCCGGAAGTGAACCGACGACTTCAGCGCGATGATCGGGCAGTCCGCCGGTTCGATGCCGACATGCCGCAGGATCGCCTGGTCCAGCGCCTGCATCTTGCGGGAGGCGATCATCACAAGCACGCCCTCGATGTCCACCAGCACCGTGTGGCCCAGGTTCCCGGGGTTTCCCGCGCCCATCGGGCCGGTCAGGGTGAACACTCCATCGGTGACCTTCAGAACCCGAGCGGAGCAGGCGAACGGCATCCCGTCGGATTTTCCACCGAGCGACAACTCGACCATCGCGCCCGGGCCGGCCGCGAGGCAGGCGGCGACACTGTCCGCGTCGTTGATCAGGCAGACGACTGCGCCTTTCGCGCCCTGGCGCACCAGTTCCGCCAGCAGTTCGGTCGTGTCGCCATGCCCGCCACCGCCCGGATTATCCTGCGTGTCGGCCAGCACCACCGGCCGTCCGGCGCCCACCGACAGCCGCATGGCCTCCGCGACCGCCTCGGCTGAGGGCAGCGTGTCCTGCACGAACGCCGATTCCCGGGCATTTACGAAGGCCAGCAGGGCGTCGGCAGCCGCATCGGCTTCCGCCAGGGTCTCGGCAAAGGCCGCGATCGCCGGGCCGCAACCGGGAAAGTCGGCGTAGGGAAAGCCAAAGCAGAACGCCAGTTCAATCCGGTGCAACCGGTCCGCCAGCGCCGCCGGTTCGGTCATGACCGTCTGCATCGGCGGCATCAGCGTGCATTGGCTGCCGATCGGAATCCAAAAGTCCAGCGGCCGGAAAGCGCGTGCCCACGGGCGGCCGCGTTCGATGCGGGCCAGTAACAGCCGCATCGCCTGTGCGCCGGCGTCCTTCATGTCCACATGCGGATAGGTGCGGAATGGCACCACGGCGTCCGCCAGCCGCACCATCGTTTCGGTCAGGTTGGCATGGGGGTCCAGGCTGATCGTCAGCGGCAGGTCCGCCCCGACAATCGCTCGCACCCGGCGCAGCAACTCACTTTCCGCATCGGGGAAACTGTCCACCACCGCGGCACCGTGCAGGTCCAGATACACGCCGTCCAGCGGCGCTTCGTCCAGTGCAATCGACAGCGGCGCGCAAATACGGGCGGCGATCCGTTCGAACGCTTCGTCCTCCACCGGGCCGGCGGGGTTGGCGAAGCACCAGGCCAGCGGCACCATTTCCACGCAAGCCGCCTCGGCGACCGCGATGGCACCCGCCAGAGGCACGGATCGCGGCCGGATGGCGTCGATCAGTTCAGCCCCGGCGGAGAATGGCGGCAGCCCGCCAGGCTGTAAGAAGTCCGCGTACGTCGTGGGTCGCGGCGCGAACGAATGGCTTTCGTGCAGAAAGCCGCCGACCGCGATCCTCACGCTACCTGGTTCCTTGGCGTTTCCCCGGCCAGCAACGCGCTGATCCCGGACAGGACGATCCGCCCCATCGCGTCGCGCGTTTCGGTGGTGGCACTGCCCAGATGCGGCAGCAGCACGACATTTTCCAGCGCGATGTATTCGGGGTTCAACTTCGGCTCGCCATTGTAAACATCCAGTCCGGCGGCCGCGATGTGCCCGCTGCGCAATGCGGCGATCAACGCCGCGTCGTCCACCAGAGATCCGCGCGCGGCATTCACCACCACCGCGCCTTGCGGCAGTTTCGCGATCCGTTCGTTATTCAGCCAGTGCCTTGTGCCGTCGCCGCCGGGGGCGTTCAGCGACAGCACCTGGCAAACCGGCAGGAAACTGTCGTCATTGTCATGGAAGATCGCGCCCTGCTCCAGTTCCGGCGGCAGGCGGGTCATGTCGCGGTAGTGGATTTCCATGTTGAAGCCGCGCGCCATGCGGGCAATCTCCCGGCCGATACGGCCCATGCCGAAAATACCAAGCCGGCTGTCCGACACCCGGGTTCCCAGCAACTGGGTCGGCGCCCACCCCGCCCACTTGCCAGACCGCACCAGCCGTTCGCCCTCGCCGGCCCGCCGGGCGGCGGCCATGATCAGCATCATGGCGCATTCGGCGGTGGCGATACTCAGGACGTCGGGGGTGTTGCAGACCTTGATCCCGCGCGCTTGCGCTGCTGCGATATCGACATGATCGTAGCC
The DNA here is from genome assembly GCA_021807975.1 of Pseudomonadota bacterium. GTDB lineage: Bacteria > Pseudomonadota > Alphaproteobacteria > Acetobacterales > Acetobacteraceae > Rhodopila. The sequence goes on from JAKBCJ010000389.1 coordinate 3,141, forward strand.
GACGCTGAAGGTGCCGATGACTTTCACCGATGCGGGCAGCGCGGCGATCGTTGCGGCGTCCAATGTGTCGCCCGGGCAGCACAGCACCGCATCCGCCCCGTTCGCCTTCGCCGCCAGATCGGTAATCGCCACGTCCGATGGGGTCAGCCTCGCGTCGAAATCCCGCGCGGCCAGTTCCTCGATCGCGGCGGGCAGGCGGCGTGTGACGAACAGAGTTTGCATGTCATTCTCTCCAGAGCGGATCGATGGCCGGGCGGCCGTCCAACACGGCGGCAATGTTGTCCAACGCCTTGTAGCCCATCGCGTCGCGCGTTTCTTTCGATGCGCTGGCGACATGCGGTGCCAGAACCACATTCTCCAGCCCGGCGAAACGCAGGTCGAAATCGGGTTCGGCGCGGAAGACATCCAGTCCGGCGGCGAATAGTTTGCCGGAGGTCAAGGCGTCATACAGTGCGTCTTCGTCGATGACGGTGCCCCGCGCGGCGTTCACCAGCACGGCCCCTTGCGGCAGCAGGGAAAATGCCTCCGCGCCCATCATCTTGTCGGTCGCGGGGCCGCCAGGCGCATGGATCGACAGGAAGTCGCAGTGCGGCAGCATTGCATGGAAATCGGCGAAGTATTCCGCGCCCTGTTCCAGTTCGGGCGGCAAACGGGTACGAGCGTGATACATGATCTTCATATCGAAACCGCGCGCCCGCTGGGCGAACGCCCGGCCGATTCGTCCCATGCCCAGGATGCCCACCCGCTTGCCGGTCACTCGCACGCCCAGCAGATCGCCCTGGCCTATGCGGTAGCGCCAGCCGTTGCGCATGATGCGGTCGTATTCGATGCCTCGGCGGGCCGCGGCCAGCATCAGCATCATGCCGAAATCGGCGGTGCATTCGTCCAGCACCCCGGGCGTGTTCGTCATCATCAGCCCGCGCGCCTTTGCGGCCGGGACATCGATATGGTCGTAGCCGACGCTGCTGGTCGCGCCGACCTTGACCGTTTCAGGCAGGCCCGCGATCGCCGCCGCGTCCAGGCGCAGGGAGTTGGTGAACAGGATCGCCTCGGCCCGATGCGCTGCCGCGGCCCGCGTGACCTCGTCGAGGGTCATGTCGCTGGGGCCTTCCACGACCACCGCGTCAAAGTCCGCTTTTGCACGGGCGATCACATCGGTCGTTGACAGGCAAGCAAGGATCAGGCGCCGCTTCATTGTTTCGTTCCCCTGTTATCGCTACCAATCTTAGATGCAGTTCAGCACAAGTGAAAGGGGCATCAATAAATCGTCGTTCGCAATCTTTCCGGATAGTCGCGGTCGTATTGTTCGCCCCCGACAGTACCGCCAGTGATATCCGCCAGGATCGTGCCGGTGCTCGGCAGCGCCTTGCGGCTGATTTGGCGGGCGGGGTTCCAAAGCTCCGATCGCACCAGCGCCTTCGGGCACTGGAAATATACCCTTTCCGCAGTAACAACGATCACCGTTTTGGGCACGGTCCCTTTCAACGCGAACCGGTCGATCAGATCGGGCGCGGTGGAGATGCAGGCCCGCCCATTGACCCGCAAT
>JAKBCJ010000390.1 GCA_021807975.1 Pseudomonadota bacterium
GTGCGCGCGCTTATCGACGCGGGCGATCCGAGAGAGAAGATAATCCACCTCGGCCTTCGCTGCCGCGCTGAGGGCGAGGCCGGGCTTGCGTTGCGTGTCGGAGGCGATGACGCCGCGCCGCATCAGCACATATTTGCGGACGGCGAGCCCCAAGGCGCCCTGCTGCTGTTCGTAAACAAGGTACGGCAGGTGGGCGTCGAACAGATCGTGCGCCTCGTCGCGCTTTCCGGCGGCGGACAGGCGGACCACGTCCACCAGCATTTCCGGGAAAGCATAGCCGGTGTTGGCGCCGTCGGCGCCGCGATCCATCTCGAAATCCAGGAACAGGCCGCCGTTGCCGGTCAGGATGGCGATGTGGCGCATCGAGCCGTCACGTTCGAACGCGCGCAGGGCACTGATTTTCTCCAGGCCCGGCCAGTCTTCGTGCTTCAGCATGACGCAGGATTGGTTTTCGGTGACGATGCGGCGGATGACGGCGGGCGTCATGACCACGCTGAAGGTCAGCGGGTAGTCCTGGAGGATGAACGGCACGTCGGCGCCGATCGCCTCGACCGCCTGACGGTAGTAGGTCACAACCTGGTCGTCGGTGCGCAACGTGTTGGGCGGGGCGATCATGACGCCGGCCGCGCCGAGGTCCATGACATCGCGGGTCAGGGCGCGCATGGCGGCGAAGCCCGGGGCGGATACGCCGACGATGATCGGCACGTTGGCCCGCTGGATGACCTTGCGGGCGATGGCGATGGCTTCCTGGTGGTCCAGCTTCGGCGCTTCCCCGAGTTGGCCGAGGATGGTGATTCCGTTGCTGCCGGCGGCGAGGAAGAAGTCTGTCATGCGGTCCAGGGATGCGTCATCGACCGTTCCATCGGGGTGGAACGGGGTTGGGGCGATGGGGATGACACCCTTGATGCTGCTGGTAAGAACCACGTCCGGACTCCTGGTGACGAAAGCGACGGGGGTTAGATAGCGGGTGGGTTGCCGGCGTCAACGCGGGTGGGGCGTTCGTGGGACTCTCTGGATGATGGATATGCCGGCGTCTCGCGCCTGTTTCCCCGTCCCTCTGCATATCGCGAAGTGGCCTCGGTATTCTGACGGCTCTGACTCCCGACGTCCTCACCCGGGCCGTCAGGTCTCTCCGCTCACGCCGCCTTATCAGGCGCCTCAGCGACGCGGGTTGCGCCATTCATGAGCAGGCCAGCCACGAAATCCGGCCCGGACTTGTACCGAGCAGACGAGACATCCCCGCGGACGCACCGGTGACCGGTCATGGCCGGCCCCGGCCCGCGAACGGATCGGTCAATTTGGGTCCTTGGCGGCATTTATCCCGGCCACCCCATGATATTTCACCGGGGCGGACTTCAATGCCTGCTGCATCAGAAAGGGTGCGCCGGCGTGGATGATATCCTGCTCCAGTGCCCCTCGGGCGGCATCGAAGGACGGGGTGGCCGGCTGCCGGCGGCTTTCGACGCGGATAATGAACCAGGCGTTGCCGGACCTGACCGGGTATGCGGTCATCTGGCCGGGTGCCATGGCGAAGGCGATGGCACCAATTTCGGAACTGAGAAGGTCCTGCCGGGCGTAGCCCAGGTCGCCGCCATTGCCGGCGGTGCCGTCCTTGCTGAATTTCGCCGCCAGTTCGGCGAAGTTGGCGCCGCCATTCAACTGACCGATCAGGGCGGTTGCCTCCGCCTCGGTGTCCACCATGATCAGACGGATATCCACCTCCTCTGGCGCCGGCTTGTTGGCGACCAGCGCGTCATAAGTGCTATGCAGCGCCTGCTCGGTCAGGTTTGGCGCCAGCGAACGCCGGATGACCTCCGTCGCCAGGGCATCGCTGGCGGCGTTGCGCATGCGCCGCCGCACGACGGGGTCATTATCCAGCCCCGTGGTTTCGCCGCGCAGGGCCAGGGCCGCCTGTTCCAATGCCCGGGTCGCGGCGCGTTGATATAGCAGGGGAAACGGCACGCCGCCGGCGATCGGCGGCATGGCGCGGATAATATCGGCGATGTCGGCGCGGGTGACGGTATGCGGCCCCACCTCGGCCACCACCGTGCCGCCCGACCGGTCCAGTTCGGCCACCAGTTTTTGTAGCGAGGCATAGGCCTCGGGTCCCGGGGCTGGCAAACCCGTGACCGGTTCGTCCGACAACTGCGCGCGCGCCCCGCCGGGCGGGATAACGCCCGGGACAAGAACGCCAACGCAAACAACGACAGCGGCAAGGCGGACGGGCCCGCACATCTTTCGCTTATGCAACACGGGTCAATCCTCTATCGATCGCGAAGGCGTGACGGCCTTACCGCGGGGACGCGGACGATGCCAGCACGGGGTCGAAGCAGGTTGCTTGGCGGCGGCACCGTGCTTGCCCCCGTACACTTGCCCCCGTACAGGGGGCGCTGGTATTACCCTAATTCGAAGAACGAAACCGTTTTGTAGCACATCGCGATGCTATCTAAGCCGGTACACTGGCGGTTCCGGTGCATCGAACCTGGAAAGAGCATGGTTGGATGATATTCGGCATCCATCGACCCAAGCTACCCCGGCCGGCATGGATGACGGTTGTTCCCGTTTCCCGCTTCGGCCAAGGTCACCAATCCCAAGCAGTCCGGGCCACCACGGATCGGATCGCCTGAAATGCTAATCATCGACATTGTTACAATGTGCGCCTTCAGCATGGTGCTTTCCCTGTCGCTCGGCACTCTGCTGCTATGGCTTTGGGTCAAGGAGCGCAGCCAGCGTGCGTTGGCCACATGGGGCGCCGCGCGGCTGTTGACGGCGGCAGCCATGCCGCTGTTGGCCGCGCGCGGAGCGATCCCGGACTGGCTGTCGATCATTGTGCCAAACGCCCTGCTCTGCCTGGGCTTTGGGCTGGTCTGGAGCGGCGCCCGGCAATTCGAGGGACGTCCGATCAAACGGACAGCGGCATGCGCCGGGGCGGCGATATGGTTGCTGGGGAGCACAATACCGGCGATCTATTCTAGCCTGTCCGCGCGGACCGCGCTGATCGCGACCATTATCGCGTTCTATAATCTGGCCGCCGCGCAGGAATTCTATCGCGGACTGCGGGTCAGCAAACTGCCGGCCCGGCCCGTGGTGATGACGCTGCAGGCAGGTGTCGGGCTGATGATCGGTATCGCCGGGTTCGTCCCCATGATGTTCCCGTTCAAACAGACCGCCGCCGGCTTGCCCACATCCGTCTGGTTCGGCCTGCTGGTCAGCCTGATCATCGGGGTCATGGCTGCCACCTCCATCCTTCTGGTGGCACTGACGAAGGAGCAGGCGGAACTGCGATCGACGGCGGCGCTGGCCGCGGCACGCGATCTGGCGAACGAAGCCAGCGGGCAGAAAAGTAGGTTCCTGGCCCATATGAGCCATGAGCTGCGTACGCCGCTGAATGGCGTGCTTGGGCTGGCGCAGGTACTGGCCACCGATCCCGAACTGGGGGAACGCCAGCGCCAGCACGCCATGACGGTGGAGCAGGCAGGGCAGCATTTGCTGTCGATTCTGAACGAAATCCTCGATCTGTCGCGGATCGAGGCCGGGCGCGTGGATCTGAAGCCGCGGCCGGTCGCCCTGGGGGGGTTCCTGGAAGAGCTGAAGGCCCTGGCAGAGGGGGCGACCATACCGCTGGGCGTGGCGCTGCATTTCGATATCGCACCCGACCTACCCGCGACCGTATGGGCCGATCCCATGCGGCTGCGGCAAATTCTACTGAATCTGCTGAACAACGCCTGGAAATTCACCCCATCCGGCGGCAGCGTTCGGCTGGCTGTCAGACGTATCGCCGGGGAAAGGATCGGTTTCACGATCACCGACACCGGTCCCGGCGTGCCGGCATCGATGCGGCCGCGGCTGTTCCAGGATTATGCCCGCGGTGCGGGACCTTCTCATCCCGGGGGAACCGGCCTGGGACTCGCTATCAGCGCACATCTTGCCTCTGCCATGGGCGGGGAACTGACACATGCCGACGGGCCGGGCGGCATCGGCAGCTGCTTCATGCTGGCCATCACGCTGCCAGAGGCCGATGCCCCGGCCGATGCGGAACCCGCACCGGCCGCGTTGGAACATCGCGAACCGCCAGTCGGTTTACGCTTCCTGGTCGTGGACGATGTGGCACTGAACCGGAAAACAATCCGGGCACTGCTGGAATATGCCGGCCACGAGGTGGAGGTTGCCGAGAACGGCCGCGCGGCCCTGGCGGCGCTGGGGCGGTTTCCGCTGCCGGACATCGTGCTCATGGACCAGTCGATGCCGGAGATGGACGGCAACACCGCTACCCGGTACATCCGAAGCCTTCCCGGGCGGGCCGGGCAGGTGCCGATCCTGGCAGTGACAGCGAATGCCCTGCCCGAAAATATCGAGGCCAGCCTGGCCGCCGGGATGGACGGCCATATCGCGAAGCCGATCGAACTGAAGATGCTGCTGGACGCGGCCGCGCAAGTGTTGGACCGGGTCGCGGTCTGCTGACCGCCGCCTTCCGGCGGCTGGAACCATCGACTGCCCGCCAGGGACCGGCCGCTCTTGCGGGATCGGGCAAACCCGGCGACGCTTCGTTCCAAACGGGGAGTCGAAATGCCATGGAATTCGGAATGTTCCACGAATTTCAGCGCCGGCCGGGCCAAAGCGAAGCCCAAGCATTCGCGGAGTCGTTCGAGCAGGTGGACGAGGCCGAAAAATC
>JAKBCJ010000391.1 GCA_021807975.1 Pseudomonadota bacterium
GGCGGGCAGTCCGAAGTCCAGAATTTTGGCGGTGATGTCGCCGGGCAGAAAGGTGAAGGCCGTTCCGGGAAATATCGAAGGCAGGGTCGCCCGCAACAGCGCACGGTATCGCTGCACTGGCGCGGAGTCGCTTTTGAGGCTGATCGTGATGTCGCAATCCTCGGGACCAATCGTGCCGCTGGCGTTGTAAACCTCGTCGATGCCGCTGGTCGGCAGGCCGCAGTTATCGACGATGCCGGCGACTTTGCCGGGCAGGAGCTTACGCACCTCCTGCCCAACCAGAACGGCCAGCTTTCCCGAATCCTCGATCCTGGTACCCACCTGCGCTCGGATATGCATGTCCATCTCGCCGGAGCGCACCTCGGGAAAGAAATTCCGGCCGAGAAAGGGAATCAGCAGCAGCGAGGCGAGCGATATCCCCAGGAACGCAAGGATGAACCGGCCGGGAACCTGGACGACATCCTTTAACAGGCCGTGGTAACCGTGGCGAAACCGCTCAAACCCGCGATTGAACCGGCGTTGAAAGCGGGTGAATATGCCGCCGCCGGTCTGCCCCGGGGGTTTGTCGTTCTCGCCTTTCGCCAGGACCTGATTTTGCAGCAGCCAGGCCGCCATGGTTGGCACCAGTGTGCGGGACAGAATGAACGATGCGATCATCGCGAACACGATGGCCATCGCCAGCGGTTTGAAGAGGTAGCCGCCGATCCCGCCGAGCGAAAACAGCGGCAGCCAGACGATGCTGATGCAGATGGTCGATACGAAGGTGGGAATGACGATCTGGTTGGCCGCATTGATGATCGCCGGTTCCAGATCCCCGCCTTCTTCCAGATGCGAGGAGATGTTTTCGATCATCACCGTCGCGTCGTCCACCAGGATGCCGACCGCCAGGGCAAGGCCGCCCAATGTCATAACGTTGATCGTTTGCCCCAGCCACGACAGCACCGCGATGGAGCTCAGGATGCACAGCGGGATAGAAATGGCGACGATCACGGTGGAGCGCCATGAGCCCAAAAACAGCAGGACCAGCGCACCGGTCAGCATGGCCGCGGTAGCCATTTCCCGCACGACATCGGCGATGGAGGCGCGCACGAATTTGGAGGCGTCGTTCAGCGGGGTGATTTTCACCCCCTCCGGCAGGGTGCTTTCGATTTGCGGAAGCAGCTTCTTAATTCCATCGACCACGGCCAGCGTGGACGCGTCGCCGGTTTTCAGGACCTGCATCAGCACGGACTGGTGGCCGCCGACCAGGACCATGTTGGTTTGCGGCGGCCCGCCGCGGTGGACATAGGCGACATCGCGCAGATAGACGACGGCGTTGCCCACCTGCCTGATCGGGATGTTGTTGAACGTGTCGATTTTGATCGGGGCGGCGTTGGTTGCCACCAGGAAGTCGAACTTGCCGATCTTCTGGTCGCCCGCCGGCAGCACCAGATTTTGGGTGGCCAGCGCCTTCGTCACGTCTTCCGCCGACATTCCGTGCTCCAGCAGTGCCTGCTGGTTCAGATCGACCTCGACGACCCGCGAGGTGCCGCCGTACGGCGTGGGGATGGCAACGCCAGGGACCGTGATTAAAGCCGGGCGGATGAAATTGGACGCAAGATCGTAAAGTTCCTGCACGGTCTGGGTGGTGCCGGACACCTGCAAGTCCAGAACCGGGACGCTGGATGCGTCGTACACCAGGATGGCGGGGGGCGTAATGCCCGTGGGCATCTGTTTCAGCACGGTTTGGGCACTGGCCGCAATCTGCGCCTGGGCGGACGCCACGTTGGTGCCGGGCTGAAAGAAGATTTTGATGATACCGCGCCCGTACAGCGACTGGCTTTCGATATGCTGGATGTTGCTGACCGTTGTCGTCATCGACCGTTCGAAATAATAGACGACACGGCCGGACATATCCTCGGGCAACAGGCCGTTGTATGTCCAGACAACGGCGACAACCGGAATGTTGATGGACGGAAATATGTCTGTTGGGGTTTTGAAAATCGCCTGGCCGCCGAAGATGACGATAAGAATGGCCAGAACGACGAAAGTGAGGCGCCTTCGAAGGGCGACAAGAACAATCGCGTTCATTGAGTTTCCCTGTAAACCGGCGTCGTCGGTTCGTTCTCAAGATACGCTGACAACGTAGTCATGATATCCAGCGGCGGCGGCTGAGTCGAATCGGCAAAAGCATCCTCGTTCATTAAATTTTGAATATCTAATCAATCATTTAGCCATCTTTGGCGATGCGCGTGCAAGCTAAGCCCGCCCGAGCGCGCGGAGGATAACCTCCGGTGTCAGTGGGATTTCGGCGATCGTTACGCCGAAGGATGCCAGCGCGTCGTTCACCGCGTTGGCGACCGCGGCGGCTGCCCCGGCCGTACCTGCCTCTCCGGCGCCTTTCGCACCCAATTCGCCATCCATGGTCGGGGATACGCAATGCCCGACCGCGATGTCTGGCATCTCGGCGGCCATCGGCACCAGATAATCGGCCATGCTGGCGTTCAGCATTTGGCCCCGGCCGTCGTAGCGGCAATGCTCGAACAGCGCCGCACCCAGGCCCTGGACCACACCGCCGCGCACTTGTTCGTCAACAAGCTGGGGGTTCAGGATCGTCCCGCAATCCTCCACCACCCAATGCTTCAGCAGCCGGACCATGCCAGTCTCAGGATCGGCCTCCAGATAGCTGGCCTGGATGCCGTTGGTGAAGGCGAACGGATAATCGCGTGGGACGTAGTGCCGCACCGCCATCAGCTCCGCCTGGAAGCCCGGTGGCAGGGTGTCGGGGCGGAAATAGGCGATGCGCGCCAGTTCCGCCAACGGCAGGCGTTCGGTGCCGCTGTCTGCATCCACCACATGGCCGTCCCGGATATCCAAGGCCTCGGTCCGGGATTGCAGGATGCTGGCAGCCACGGCCAGGATATTCAGCCGCAACTGCTTGCCGGCCTGCCACGCGGCTTCCCCGCCGATCCCGGCCGCCCGGGAGGCCCAGGTGCCGCCGCCATAGGGTGTCGCGTCGGTGTCGCCCGATACTACGCGGACATCGGCCAGTTTCACCCCCAGCGCGGTGGCGACGACCTGCGCGGTGACAGCCTCGGCACCCTGGCCCTGTTCGGTGACGCTGGTCTGGCACACCACGGCGCCGGAGGCATCCAGCCGCAGCGACACGCCATCCTGCGATGAAATGCGGGCGCCGCCGACGCCGTAGAACGCGGCGGACGGGTTGGTGATTTCAACGAAGCTCGCAAACCCGATGCCGCGATGGATGCCGCGGGCCCGCAACGCGGCCTGTTCGGTGCGCAGCGCGTCATAGTCCATCATCCCCAGCAGCTTGTTCAAGGCGGCGTGGTGCGACAGCTTTTCCATCCGCATGCCGGATGCGGACACGTAGGGGTACGCATCGTCGGCCACCAGATTGCGCCGGCGGATCTCCACCGGGTCCATGCCGATCGCCCTGGCGGCCAGATCGACCAGCCCCTCGGTGACGGAGCAGGCGATCGGATGGCCGACGCCGCGGTATTGGCACATCTGCGTCTTGTTCTGGAACACCACGCGGGCGCGGGCGCGATAGTTCGGTGTGGCGTATGGGCCGCCCACCAGATTGACCACCTGGTTCGCCTCGATCGCACTGGTGCGCGGATACATCGAATAGGGGCCAATGCCGGTCAGGTCGTCGATCTCGAACGCCGTGATCGTGCCGTCGGCCTTTACCGCCACGCGGCCTTTCACCCGGTGGTCGCGGGCGTGGATATCGGTGACGAAGCTTTCCAGCCGGTCGGCGACATATTTCACTGGCCGCCGCAGCAGTTTCGACAGCGCGGCGGTAGCCATCTCGTCGGCATAGACGTGGACCTTGATGCCGAACGAGCCGCCGACGTCCTTGCACACGACGCGCACCTGCTGTTCGGCCAGTCCCAGATGCCGAGCAAGGATATCCTGGATCATGTGCGGCGCCTGGGTGCCTTGATAGACGGTCAGGCGGTTGTCGCCCGGCCGCCAGTCGGCGACGACGCAGCGCGGTTCCAGCGGCACCCCGGTATGGCGGCCGAAGACGAACTCCGCCTCGGCCACGGCGTCGGCGCTGGCGAAGGCCTCGTCCACCGAACCGGCATCCAGATGGCGTTCGAACGCGAGGTTGTCGCCCAGGGACGGATGGATAACGGGGGTGCCGGCATCCAGCGCGGTGCGCATGTCGGTGACCGGTTCCAGCTCTTCGTAGTCCACGACGACATGTTCGGCCGCGTCCTCTGCCTCGGCGCGGGACCGAGCCACGACCGCCGCGACCGCCTCACCCTGCCAGCAGGCGACGTCGATGGCGATCGCATGCTGCGGGGCGGATTTCAGCCCCTTCAGGTGCGACAGCACGCCGACCCAGGGGGAACACACCGCCGCCAGTTCCGGACCGGTCACCACCGCCACCACGCCCGGGCGCTGGCGGGCGGAAGCGGTGTCGATGCCCAGGATGCGGGCGTGAGCGTAAGGGGACCGCACGAACGCCACATGCACCATGCGCGGCAGCACCATATCGCTGACGTATTGTCCGCGCCCTTGCAGCAAGCGGGCGAGATTCGGCCGGGGCACGCTGCGTCCGATATAGGAATTCGGCCGGTCGAGGGGTGAAAGGCTGTGCATGAGGCATCCCTTGTGGCGGTCGGACCCTGCCATAAGGTAGCGCGGCG
>JAKBCJ010000392.1 GCA_021807975.1 Pseudomonadota bacterium
GCTGTCGGCGAGGAAACGGTCGATCCGCATGCCGGCGTGTTCGGCGGTGGCGGCGATGCGGATCGGGCCGGACGGTGATGGTTCGCTATTGGCTGACATGTGGATGTGGGATAACGCGGATCGGTTATGAATGGGAGACGGCATGCGTGCGTTGAAAATCGCGGTGGTGGTTATGGGTGTGCTGATCGTCGTCGGCACGATCGGGCTGGTAGTTGGCATCGCCCGCCGGTCATCGGCGCCGGTTGCGCCCCCGGTTGCATCAGTTGCCGCAGCGCTGCCGGCGTCGCTTGCCGCCGTGCTGGATGAACCCGCCGGGACGCATATCGCCGGGATCGCGGCGGTGCGGGACCGGTTGGCGGTGCAGCTTCAGGGCGGCGGCGCGGATCGGGTGGTGCTGATCGATCCGGCGACGGGGGCCGTGGCGGGGCATATTTCTCTGGCCAGATAGGATTTCCCCGCTTGAGGTTCCAGGGGTTAGAGGGTAGAACGCGCGCCTTGGCCGATGTCCCGTTCGTCTAGAGGCCCAGGACAGTGCCCTCTCACGGCACCAACAGGGGTTCGAATCCCCTACGGGACGCCACTCCAAAGCAGAACGGCAACCGCCCAGTGCCGGCAATCGTAAGTTGGAAACAACGTTCGTTGTTCCGATCAGCCGGACCTCACGGGCCCCGCCATCCCCGCGTTGACGCCACCAACCCACCCGTTATCTAACCCTCGTCGCTTTCGTCACCAGGAGTCCGGACGTGGTTCTTACCAGCAGCATCAAGGGTGTCATCCCCATCGCCCCAACCCCGTTCCATCCCGACGGAACGATCGATGATGCATCCCTGGACCGCATGACAGACTTCTTCCTCGCCGCCGGCAGCAACGGAATCACCATCCTCGGCCAACTCGGCGAAGCGCCGAAGCTCGACCACCAGGAAGCCATCGGCATCGCCCGCAAGGTCATCCAGCGGGCCAACGTGCCCATCATCGTCGGCGTATCCGCCCCGGGTTTCGCCGCCATGCGCGCCCTGACCCGCGACGTCATGGACCTCGGCGCCGCCGGCGTCATGATCGCCCCGCCCAACACGTTGCGCACTGACGACCAGGTCGTGACCTACTACCGTCAGGCGGTGGAAGCGATCGGCGCCGACGTGCCCTTCGTCCTCCAGGACTACCCTTTGACCTTCAGCGTGGTCATGACGCCTGCCGTCATCCGCCGCATCGTCACCGAAAACCCATCCTGCGTCATGCTGAAGCACGAAGACTGGCCCGGCCTGGAGAAAATCAGCGCCCTGCGTGCGTTCGAGCGCGACGGCTCGATGCGCCACATCGCCATCCTGACCGGCAACGGCGGCCTGTTTCTGGATTTCGAGATGGATCGCGGCGCCGACGGCGCCAACACCGGCTACGCATTCCCGGAAATGCTGGTGGACGTCGTCAGGCTGTCCGCCGCCGGAAAGCGCGATCAGGCGCACGATCTGTTCGACGCCCACCTGCCGTACCTCGTGTACGAACAGCAGCAGGGTGCTCTCGGGCTGGCCGTCCGCAAGTATGTGCTGATGCGGCGCGGCGTCATCGCCTCCGACACGCAACGCAAGCCCAGCCACGCCCTCAGCGCGGCGGCGAAGGCCGAGGTGGATTATCTCCTCTCCCGCATTGCCCGTGTCGATAAGCGCGCGCACATACCCGCGTCATAGCCGGCCGTGTCGGTGGCGGATGACCGAACCGCGAAGGCCCGTGGGCACGGTGAACAAGATCGGCTAAGACTATCATATGAACGCGACCGCGATCCGGGTTGGCACCCGTGGCTCCCCGCTGGCTTTGGTCCAGACCCGGAACTTCATCCACCTGCTGGGGCAGGGCGAGGAAGTCATCATCGCGACCACCGGCGACGCGGTGCAGGACCGGCCACTGGCCGATATCGGCGGCAAGGGCCTGTTCGCCAAGGAAATCCACGAAGCGTTGCTGGATAACCGCATTGACTGCGCCGTCCACAGCCTGAAGGACCTGGAAACCGAGTTGCCGCCCGGCATCGTCCTGGCCTGCGTACTGAAACGCGAAGACCCGCGCGACGTACTGATCCCCGGACAGGCCAGCGGCACCCCCGATCCGGCCGACCCCCTGGCCGCTTTGCCGGTTGGCGCGCTGGTGGGCACATCCTCGGTGCGCCGGCAGGCGCAGTTGCTGCACGCCCGTCCCGATCTGCGCGTGGCCTCGATTCGCGGCAATGTCCAGACGCGGCTGCGCAAGCTGCGGGACGGCGAGTGTCAGGCCAGTATGCTGGCGCTGGCCGGGCTGAACCGGCTGGGGATGGTTGTCCCCGGTGCGCTGGTGCTGGACCCGAACGTGATGCTGCCGGCCGCCGCGCAGGGTATCGTCGGGATCACCGCTCGGGCCAACGATGCCGCGCTGCTGACGCTGCTCGCGTCAATAGAAAACACCGCCGCGCGCATCGCCGGCACCGCCGAACGGGCCTTGCTGGGGGAACTCGATGGGTCCTGCCGCACCCCGATCGGGGCACATGCCCAGCTCACCGACGACGGCACCCTGACGTTAACGGGGTTGCTCGCTCGGGCTGATGGCTCGTTTCTACTGCGGCGTTCGATGTCCGCGGCTGCCGCGGATGCCATCCGGCTTGGCCGTGAACTCGGGGCCAGCCTGCGGGCTGACGCCCCGGCCGATCTGTTCGGCTAACGCACCCGGGTGTGCGCGACGCTGTCGCCGGTTTCATAGCCCGGCTCTTCGGGCACCCGATGGGAGCCGCTTGTCACCTGACGCCGATGCGATCCCGCTTAATCCATGATCTGTCCTCGCTTCCTCGATCCGGATCGGCTGGCGGCGGAGTGCCTCTACCCGGCGGTTGGCGCGGAACCTTGGGTTTGCGGTAGAGTCAATTACGAAGCAGGAGTGGTGACGGATGGTAGGTATGACTACGGTCCATACGGCGATGTGGCGGCCTTCCCGGCTCCGGCATTGGCTGGCAGTCTTGACCTATCCCGTGTTTCTGGTCCTGAACCGTCCATCCCTGGGGTGGTTCGCCGATCTCGCGTATGATTTCGCCTTGCGATGCAGCGGCATCGCCGTCACCTTTCCCGGCAAAGGTGGCCTGACACGCTCGGAGGAGAATTTTCTCCGTCGCCATAGAGACCGATTCCAGAATGGCATCCTGTTCGATATCGGGGCCAACCACGGATCGTATGCGCTTTACCTGAGCCGGATAGCCGCGGGTGCGAAGATTTATGCGTTCGAACCGCATCCAGCCACCTTCGCATTCTTGGACAAGCGGATGGAAAACGTCGGTTCGGTGGAGGTCGTCAATGCGGCGATGGCAGATAAACCCGGCGAAATGAAACTCTACGATTTCCGTTCGGAAGACGGCTCGACCCAGGCGAGCCTGAGCGCTTCGGCGGTTGCTCTGTATTCGGCCGATCTCGTTGAGCATACCGTCACCTGCACGACGGTCGATGCGTTCATGGAAAAGTTCGGTTTGAAACGGATCGATCTGCTGAAGATCGATACGGAGGGTCACGATCTGTCAGTGATGCGAGGGGCGGCCAAGGTGCTGCGGCAAGGCTTGATCGGGATGATACAATTCGAATTCATCCCCGCGAACATTGCCACGGGTGTTACTATGCACGCGATTTTCGAGGCCCTGAGCGGGTACCGGATCGGCCGCATGTGTTTGAACGGTTCGGTGCGATGGCTGGACCCCTATGACGTGAAGCGGTGCGAGATTTACGTGACGCAAAATCTGGTCGCAGTTCCTTTGGGACATTCGCTGTAAGCCGTCGTCCCTTTATCGTAGTATTGGAATGCCCGGCGCACTATGGCGCTGTAAGCGGCCGTCCAACCCCGCTATCCACGCGATGCTGTCGAACCGGGTTCGGTTGATCGGTTGCGGCGACCTCATGCGCTCAGGCGTTACGCCGCATAGGGGGATGTCCGGATCGCGCCTGTTGTCTTCCCGCGCTTTCGGCGAATTGGGGTTATTCGTGCGCGAGCACCCAGTCGTCGATGAAACTGGCCAGGCCGTTGGCATGGAAATCCCGCTTTAGCGCGACCTCGTCATAATCGTCGCGCACCCAGTCCAGGAACGGCTTGCGGCCCTCGGCTTCCCGCTGATAGCGCAGGAAGAACGCGTCCAGGATCCCGGTTTTCGCCTGCTTGATGTGGCCGAACCGCCAGGATAACTGCTTCAGGGCGTCGGCGGCGGTCCCGCCCTCGAACATCACCATCAAGCCCGACGCCAGTCCCGCCCGGTCGGCGCCGGATTTGCAGTGCATGACGACCGGCATTGGCATCGATGTATAAATGCCATGCAGCCGCATGATCCGGTCTTTATGCGGCGCGCCCCGGCTTTCGAACGCCATGTCGTGGAACTGCAACCCCAGTTCGCGGGCGGCTTCGCGCGACAGGGCGTCCGATCCGCTTTGGGTTTTACCGCGCAGATTGATGACAGTGCGAATACCCAGGCGCCGAGCCATCCGGCGCAGGCGGAACGGCGTCGGATGATTGCTGCGATAGACCTTGTTCGGGATGACCGTGGCCAGATTGCTCCAGATCAGCCGCAGCACCGCATGGTCGATGAACAGCGAATCGATCCAGGCCACGGTTCGTCCCTTGGCGGAACCGAGATCGCCTTTGAAGATGGAGTC
>JAKBCJ010000393.1 GCA_021807975.1 Pseudomonadota bacterium
GTATTTCACCCCGGCCCGAAGTCCGCGCGCGTTCGAACGGCCCTGGAAAATCTGCACTTGCGCCCTGTCCGACTGCATCAGCACGTCAGCCTGTTTCTGGCCGTCGGTCACCTCGGCATAGAGGCCGGGATAATCGTATACTTCCAGGTTTCCGGGGTTATAGCTGCCGGGGCTCAGGGATTTTGACGTGGTATCCTGCGCTGGCGCTGTGAAATTGTAATCGCGCAGAGTTCGTCCGCCCGGCCCGAACGTCAGCCTCGACATCCATTCCCACACATGATCATCGACCTGACGCTGCTCGGTCTGCAACGACCGGAACGGCAACGCCGAGGCCAGCGCGGCGTGCGAGTTGGGGTCGTCGGCGAACACCAGGGTATGCTTCCCATCCGCGTGCTCGAAATAATAGTAAATCCCGAACTGCTCCATCAGCCGCATGACGAAGTTATAGGCTGTCTCGCGGTACTGCACGCAATAGTCCAGGACGAGGCTACCGGCGGAGTTCTGCCGCTTATCGGAAATGTCGGAAAACCCGTTGTTTCGAAAGATCTGTCCGATGATATCGAAAGCGCACAGATTCTGGAAAATCCTGCAATCCCGTGTGCTGTCCAGCAGCCACAACCAGGGGCGCAGTTCGGCCTGATAGCGATAAACGCCGCCATGCAGCCCGGAATAGGAAATTCGCGTCAGTTTGCCGTTGTAATAGGTTTTGGTGCCATCCCCAGCGGCCATCGTCACCGTGACCGAGCTGCCGAGCACGGATTCGAGGTTGCCCTTCGCCTGACCGCCGGAGAGGTCGAGATTGATCAGGAACGGCTGCCCCAGATCCTCGGTCACCTTCATCCCATCCACGCCCAGCTTGAAACCCGGGTCCGGTTCGAAACTGACCGAGAGGTAGTTGGTGCCTTCCTGTGCGTCTGAACCGGACATCTAGCCCTCCCGGAGGGTGATGAAAGCGGCCGCCATGCGCAGCATTGTGATATGCATGGTCACAGTGAAGCCGGGCAGCGGAACGCTCGCAAGGCGCCCAGCGTGAAAGGATTGCGCACGCTGCTGGCGTTCAGGTCGAAGGTCGCATTGCCGGCTGGGCTGCTGAATACCAGGCGGAACTTGTCCGGCTGACCGCTGGGGATGACCTTCACCACATCAAGCAGGCGCAGCAAGGACCAGGGTCCGTCCTTTTCGATGACCGACGCGTTGCCGCCACTCGCCGGTGTCATGGTTACCCGCACCAAAGTGCTGCCGGTGGCACTGGGCCAGCGGAACGCGCTCGATTCGGTTGGGCCATGATTATAAGTCATGGTCTTACCCGCGATATCGATGCTGATCTGGCCCACGCCCGCATCCAGCGATACCGGAACCAACTGGAATTTCACCAACAGGTTCTGCCCATCGGAAAACAGCGAATCACGAATCTGCGCCGCGCGTTCCAACTGCACGAGCGTGCCTGGCTGCAGCGACAACTGCGACTGGTTTGCAGCCTGCCATTTCCATGGCTTGGTGCTAACGTCGACGAAGGATTTCAGGTTGTCGTTGAAGAATTTATCAATCAATCCACCGGGTCCGAGCAGATGGGCGAAATCATCCGCTGGCACGTCACTGCTGCTGTTGGCATCGAACGGATAGCGGTTAAAGAACGCCTCTGTACAAAGCGGCAGCACATTGCTGCGCCAGGATGTGTCCAGCGCCTTGCTGGCACCGCCCGTTGCGATCGCCGCGCTGCTGGCCGATACCGTTTGCAGCATGGAAGCGACCGGTGCCGGCAGGTCCTTGGCAAGATCCTTCAACTGGCTGGCCGCCGCCGCTGCTCCACCACCACTGCTACCCCCGGCCAAACCCAGCAGCGCCTGACCCTGATTGGGCGCGTTCGCCACCTGGATCATGGTCTGATAGATCGTGCCCATCTTATCGATCGCAATCTCGATCGGCGCTTTCTCATCCTTGGTGGGGGTCACAAACAAATGGATCTGGCGGAAATGTAGATCCACCCGGGTCGCCGGGTCGACCGGGGCAGAATTCGTGGTCCCGCCGAATGCCTCTCCCAGAATTTGGGCCACGGCATTCTGGCTGTAGGTCAGCCCGGTTGCCGCGATGATTTTGCCGAAACCCGCTGCCTTCTGCCCTGCCTTGGCGGCCCTTTCCTGCATCTCCTTGGTCGCGGCGTCAGCCGAACCCGCGCGGCTAAGTTGCGTCTGCTGATCCACCGACTGCAACAGCGTGCGCAGTGGCGAACTCGGCGCGCTGATCAGGCCCAATTGCTCTACCGCCTCATTGACATTGGTAAAGCTGCGCACGGCGATGTCGGCCAACAACCGATCCCAGCGCCGCACATATTCGTCCAGGTAAAGCCCCACCACATCCCGACGGAGCTTGTTGACATCGGCGATAGTGGCCGAGATGTCGCGCTTGGGACGGCCCAGGATCCATGTGTCCTCGTTGATATCCTGGGTGACGGTCGGCAGCAGCGGCAGGAAGGTGTTGTGGTAGCCGGCCCAGGTGAAAATACCCGGCATCCCGGTAGAAAGCGGCTGGCCTGATCGCAGCGCAAACACCCGTCCGGCGCCAGGTCCCGCATTGTCCTGCACAGTCCACTCCGGCAACGCCTGAACCCGCGGGCTGCGCAGAATGCGATTGTAGCTGTATTCCGCCAATGGCTCCCGCGTCAGGATCTCGCGGATCTGGGCGATCAGCGGACCATTGACCGCGACCGCGGTCAGCGGACGTTGCAACATAGCATCGGCATGCGCAAGCAGGGCATCGCGCGCTGTCGCCTGATCGTCGGACAGGCTGTGGGTGAAGTCGGAATACAGCCACGCCATCACCTGGTTCCGGTCCACCGGCCCCTGGCGACCCAGGATCAGATAAACCTTGAGCGCCTCATACAAGAAATCTGGCCGGTTGCGATTTGCCAGCATCTGACCTTCGAGACGCGCGAGCAGCCGCGGCAGCAGCATGGCGTTCAGTGCGCGATAGTAAGCGTCGATTCCGGCCGAGCTGATTTTTTGGCCCTGATACAGGCCAAAGGTCAATGTGACCGGCGTTTCCGCCTCCCGCTGGTCATAGCCGCCGCGCATGCCGCGCAGCGTATCCAGCGGCGGCAAAATCGCGAGCAGATCCGCATCGTTTGGTCCGCGCTTGGTCAGTTCGGCGTATTGTTCGTTGTAGCGATTGGCAGCGTCGCTCGCCTCATCGATCATTTCGCGATTGCCGATATAACTCCCGGTCCAACCGGCGGTGAGCAGCAATAGCACCAGCGCAGCGGCCGAATATGCGCCGCGATAGATCCAGCGCGTGCGCTGCTCCACCTTCTTGTCGAAACTGACCAGCGATGCCTCGCCGAAGACAACCTCCCGCATCACGCGGGTCAGGAAGTAGCTTCGTCCGGCGCCGGAGAATGCCGACACCGCCTGCCGCGGCAAGCCGAATTGCCCGGCCATCAGACCCAGCAGCCGATCGATCGGTGTGCCATCCTGCGTGCCGGACGTGAAGTACAGGCCACGCAGCAGAGGACGTTCCTCCAGCCGGCTGGGACGGAAAATCTCGGCGAGGAAATCCGACGCAACGTCCCGCATCGATGCCAGTTGCTGCGGAAACCCATAAATCAACCGACGGCGCACCAGGTCGGTTTCCTGATTGACCCGCTCCAGCATGCGGTCGTTCAGCCGCGCCAGCAGCAGGTCGAACTCCTCGTTGAAATGACCAATCGCGCCGGCTTCATCCTTGCCGTCATCAATCGGGAACGTCATGCCCCAGACCTGCTCACGCTCCTCACGGCCGAGATTATCGAAGAACTCGACGAAACCGGCGATCAGATCGGTCTTGGTGAACAGTACATAGACCGGAACCCGCACCCCCAGTTCGTCCTGGAGTTCGCGCATGCGCTTGCGCATGGCACCGGCATGCGCAAGCCGGTCGGCTTCAGGCAGCGCCGCCAGATCGGACAACCCAATCGCCAGCAAGACGCCGTTCAGCGGCTGACGCCGGCGATGCTTCTTCAGCAGCCGCAGAAAACCAAGCCAGCCGGCGGAGTCGACCGAAGCCTGGCTGTCCTGGGTCGTGTACCGGCCAGCCGTGTCGATCAGCACGGCCTGGTCGGTAAACCACCATTCGCAGTCACGGGTTCCGCCGACGCCGCGCAGGGCTGCCGGTCCCCTGGCGTCCGCCAGCGGAAAATTCAGGCCCGAATTGACCAGGGCCGTCGTTTTGCCGGCGCCGGGCGGGCCGATAAACATGTACCAGGGCAACTCATACAGCCGTTTGCCGCCTCGTTTGCCCGGCAGCTTCTTCAGCTTCTGCAGCGCTTCCTTCAACCGCCCGGCCAGCACCGCGACTTCTTCCGCCGAAGCGGCATCGGCGGCGTCCTTTTCAGGGTTCGCCACCTCGGCCACCAGGGCCCTTTCCTTGCGGCGCTTGCCCCAAACCGTCAGCAGATTGACGATCAGCCACAACACCAGCAACACGCCGATCGTTATCAGCCGGGCAATCTGGCTATCGAACGGATGGACATTGCCGAACGCCATCAGCGGGCCGAAGAACCAGATCAGAATGATCAGAACGCCGACACCGAAGAAGGTGCTGAACCAATGCGAGCGCAGAATCGCCCAAAGACCAGGGAACATCAGGGCGTCTCCGACGT
>JAKBCJ010000028.1 GCA_021807975.1 Pseudomonadota bacterium
AGCTGACCGTCACCGAACCGCCGCCGCCAGCCACCAGATAATCCGTATTGGTATTTGTGCTGCCTAACGGGGTGGCGGCCTGACCGGCAACCCCACCCGCGAAAACGCCCGATGGCGACGAACCACCCGTTCCGAATGCGATACTCGATATCTCCGCACCGGTCGGCAGCCTGGCGGGGGACGAGGACGCGGTTACGGCGGACGTCTGAACCAGGACTTGCGGCGTTGCATTCGTTCCCAGGTTCAACAGAGTGAAAGGAACGTTAATCGACGTGTTTGAACCGCCCGAATTCGAATAGAGCGTGATCGTCTGCGCGGACGCGGTTCCCATGGCACCAAAAACGCCCGCGAGGCACCATGCGGCGATCCTCAGACCGATCCGGGTCGAAACCAATGCTGCACAGCCACCGGTCAACCGAAGCAAATTGATTGCTTTCATCTTATCCAATCAGACTGTCCAAGGACATTCCTGTTGCAATCCAGGCGCGTGACCAAATCGCGGAGGAAAGCTAATCGTCCTGAAACGATCATCTCTGGTAACACAGGCGAATCAGACTGCCAAGAAGATTTCGGATTCAGATCATGAGACCAGCCCCGGCTGGCAACGATTTGCCGCCGCCGTCCCGCCTAGGGCGTCCCATTGTCCGACGGAACCGTACTCAGATCCTTGCCGGTGATATCATACTGACGAACCGTTACGGCGCCGATCGCCGACTGAACCGCCGCGGGAACCGCCTCCCGCATCAGTTCCTGGCGCAGTTTTTCCCGAACCAGCAGGAACGGCGGGGTTGCCTGCCGCCGCCTCTCCTCCACCTTCAGTACAAACCAGACTCCCGCGCCGCGCACCGGAAACGGCGTGAAATGCCCGGGTTCCATCGCAAACACGACCGCGCCGACCTCCGGGGTTAAAACGTCCAGCGTCGCGAAACCGGCGTCCCCGCCGGCCGAGGCGGTCGTATCGATACTCGATTTTTTAGCCAGCGCCGCGAAATCCGCCCCGGCACGCAATTCCTGGATAATATCGTCCGCTGCCTGTTCGGTGCGCAGCATGATCACCCGCAAATGCACCTCCTCCGGCCCCGGTTTACCGGCAATCTCGGTCTTATACCGATCCAGTAAGGCGGCCTCGGTGATCGTCGGCGTCAGCGTGCGGATCAGAAATTCGTTCGCCAGCACCTGATCCGACGCGGCCTTCATTTGCCGTCTGACAGTCGGATCCTCATCCATCGCAGCCTGCTGCGCCCGGATCACCAGCGCCTCCTGGCTGATGAGCCGCGACAAAACCCCCGGATATACGTCCGGGAACGGAAGGCCCGCGACATTGGCGGGAAGTTTCCCAATGGCGTCGGCCACATCCCCCAGCGTGATAGATCGCCCATCCACCTCCGCCAGCACGGTGCTGGCGCTGTCCGGGCGTTTGCCCGCGGTCCGGTAATCCGGCTTGTCCGTCTCAAAAATCGGCCGCTTCAAATCGCCGGGCGCGAAGGGGGATGGCGCCGGTGCAATATCCGATTGTGCCAAGGCAATCCCGCACGACAGGGCAAACGGCAAAATTGCCAGAACAATGCGCGAAATGCGGTTCGACATGCAGCCCCGGAAAACGATGAACTCAATGGCTTACAGCTTACCACGGCATGCCCCGCTTGCGATACGAAAAGGGCCCACCCGGCGTTTGCCCCAGGCTCGGTCTGCCCTTACGCTTACCCTGCCAACCGGAGAAACGTCATGAAAATAACCAGTTTCGAAGTCACAATACTTCGGGTTCCCGAAGACGACCCATTGGCGAACATGCCCGAGGAAGCGGGCCGCACCCGCCCGGTGGTCACTCTGCGCCTGCGCACAGACACCGGGATCGAGGGCATCGGCATCACTTTCTACGGCGGCAGGATGACCGGCAGCCTGCGCGTGGCGGTGGAGGAACTCGCGGCACTGACCATCGGCGAAGACCCGCTGCGGATCGAGAAAATCGTCGCCAGGCTGCGGGCCGGTACCGGGGATTCCTGCGGCCCGGGCGGCATTTTCACGCTGGCGCTGTCGGCGATCGACATCGCGCTTTGGGATATCAAGGGCAAGGCGCTGGATCAGCCGCTGTGGAAACTGCTTGGCGGGCACCGCGATCGGGTGGCCACGTACGCCTCCGGCTCCCTGCGGCGCGGACTAAGCGACGACCAGGCGCAGCGGGCGGCGCAAACCCTGGTGCAAAAGGGCTTCAGGCAGATGAAAACCCAGATGGCCCTGCCCGGCAACCCGACACCAGCCGAGGAAGTGCGCCGCGTGCGCGCAGTGCGCGAGGCGATCGGGCCGGATATTGATCTGATGTGCGATATCAACCAGCGCTGGCGACCGGACCAGGCAATCGCCATCGGCAGCCGGGTCGAGGATGCCGGTCTGTTCTGGCTGGAAGACGTCACCGCCGCCGACGATTACGCCGGCCTCGCCCGGGTAACCGCCGCGCTGAAAACGCCGGTCGCTGGCGGCGAATACGTCTGGGGCATCGTCCCATTCCGTCACATGATCGAGGCCCGGTCTGTCGATATCGTCATGGTCGATATCTGCCGGGCGGGGGGCGTGACGCAGTGGATGAAGATCGCGGGGATGGCGGAGGCGTTCAATTTGCCCATTGTCAGCCACGTGATGCCGGAAATCCTGCTGCACCTGGTTGCCGCCTGCCCCAACGGACTGACAGTCGAATACATGCCCTGGATGCTGGCCTTGTATGAGGAAACCCCGGCGATCGAGGACGGCATGCTGGTATTGCCGGACAAACCGGGCCTTGGACTGACGTTCGATGAAAAAGCGATCGCGGCGTTCAAGGTTTAGGCGTTCGGCGGCAGCGGTTCGTCGGAGAACGCCACGGCATCGACAAACCCGTATTGCGGCGAAGCAACACGCGACACCGCTTTCGGCTGCAGCAGATACCGGCGCAGAAACGCCGCGCGATCATCCGGCCCGATGGTGCACCAGCCGCCGTCCACAAACAGATGCAGGTAACGATAGCAGGCGGTTGCCTCGGCCGCTTCCAAAGCCGAACGCAACCGGTGGATCGTTGCCTCGTATGGGTCCTTGGCGGCGGCCAGATTGAACGGATGGAACGACACATGCAGCCAGGGCTTGCGTTCGGCTAAAAGCCCGGCGATGGCGGGCAGCACGGCGTATTCGGCACCCTCGATGTCGATTTTCAGCACTGTGCGGCCGCTGACATCGGCGCGCCGCAGGATATCGGCCGCGGCCCGCAGTTCGATCCTGCCGGCGCTGCGTCCGGTGACGGCCTGACCGCGCTCCACAACCTGAAACACCGACGACCCGCTGTCCGCATACCCCTTGGCATAAAGCTCCACCGTTGCGTCGGTTGGGCCGACCCCATGGCCATACAGCCGGATTTGCGGCGCCAGGGCCGGATTGACCTCGATATTCGCCGACAGATACTGGAAGTTCAACCGGCTTGGTTCGTATGCCGAGACCTCCATGCCGTGGCTGGCGGCATAGAGAGTGGTGAGTCCGATATAGGCGCCCCAATCGATCATCCGGTCGCAGCGGGGCAGAACGGCATCGAAAAAGCGCAGCGTGCCTTCCTCGAAACCGCTGGCGAATTCGCCGGCCCCGGCGGCGACGACCGGATTGTCATAGATTTGGAACGAACGTCCGCGAACTGTCAGGGTTTGGCTTGCCAGTTCGTCAACGACTGCTTGCATGATCTGCTCTCCGACGGCGAAGCAGAGTATAAGCTGCGAATAGTTAACGAATGATTAACCCTGGCCGTGGAAATTACTTCGCCGGCACCATAACGCCGTCCGCCTGCCCATACGCGCCGGGATACCGTCGGAGCCGGCAATCCGCGAACGGTACAGCCGGGCGAGGATGGCCGGCTGAACTTGCCAGGGCGGTCCGGCGGTTCATTGGGCTTTGCGCCGGGCGGCGCTATCGGCGCCGTCAGGGCCTTGGCGGGCAGCCATGTCACGCCCGTATTTAGAATCGTGACGAATTCGATCCTATCCAAAGACCTTTTAGCGGCTCCTCAACCCATGGAGCGGCCAACTGATCGCCGTCATCGTTGCCGGCTTTGACGGCGATGGGTGGCGGCGATCTGGCCGTGCGCCCTAATCGTCGTGCGACACCACAGACCCGGCCGTCGTTCCGCCGTCGATCACGATGGTCTGTCCGGTCGTGAAACTTCCCGCCGCCGAGGCCAGGAATACCGCCGCCCCCGCGATCTCATCCGGCTCCCCGATCCGCTGCAGCGGCGTGTCCTTGGTGCGCTTGCGGTACAGAGTGGGGTCTTCCCAAAGCGCGCGGGCGAAATCCGTCCGCACCAGCCCCGGCGCGATGGCGTTCGCCCGGATATTCTTCGGGCCCCATTCCACGGCAATGTTCCGGGCGACCTGCATGTCGGCGGCCTTGGAGATCGCATAGGCGCCCAGTTGCGACGACCCGCGCAGCCCGCCGATCGACGAAATAATGATCACCGACCCGCCGCCGCGCTGCGCGATGTGCGGCAGGGCCATGTTCGCCAGCCAGACGTTACTGCGAATGTTCGATCCCATGACCCGGTCGAACGCCTCATCCGGCATCCCCGCGGCAGGCCCCAGATACGGGTTTACCGCCGCGTTTTCCACCAGGATGTCGATCCCGCCGCAACGCGCGACCGTCTGATCGACCAGGTTCTGCAGTTCGTCCTTGCGGGCGATATGGCAGGGAATGGCCACCGCCTTTCCGCCCGCCGCGTTGATCGTCGCGGCCACCGCCTCGCACGCATCAGCCTTGCGGCTGGAGATCACAACCGTGGCGCCGTGTTCGGCCATGCGCGTGGCAATAGCCAGACCGATGCCCTTGGTGGACCCGGTTATAATCGCGACCTTCCCTGAAAGATCGAACAGCGATGCCATCTTACGTCCCCCTGAACTTGCCCATCGGCTACCGGTGAGTATGCTGTCCGCTTAGGGAACGTCAATCAGGCGGATGGAATGCAAAATAAGCGAACGGGCGTTTACAGCCGGGAACAACTCACACGGTTGTTGCACCCGCAAACTATCGCGGTGGTGGGTGCGTCCACCCGGGCGGGTTCATTCGGCAAGCAGGTGCTGGCCAACATGGCGCACTATACCGGCCGCGCTTACCCGGTGAACGCTCGGTATCAGACCATCAACGACCAGGTTTGCTACGCCGCCATCGCCGATCTGCCCGAGGTGCCGGACTGCGCGGTGATCACGGCCCCCCGCGAAGCGGTCGAGGAGATCGTGCTGGATTGCGCCAAGGCCGGAGTCGGCGGCGCGATCATTTTTGCGTCCGGCTACAGCGAAACCGCCAAGGAAGACCGCATCGCCCAGCAGGAGCGGCTCGCCGCCATCGCCCGGGAGACCGGGCTGCGAATCGTCGGGCCGAACTGCATCGGCGTGGTGAACGCGCTGCTGGACAGCCGCGTCACCTTCATGGACATCACGCCCATCCCCAAGCCCGTGAAGAACGCGGTCGGGATCATCAGCCAGTCCGGCGCGCTGGGCATGGCACTGGCACAGGGGGTGGTGCGCGGCCACGCGGTCAGCCACGTCCTCACCTCGGGCAATTCCTGCGACGTGGATATGGCCGACTACGTGAATTACCTCGCCACCGATCCCGCCTGCGGGTCGATCGCGTGCGTGTTCGAGGGTATGGCAACCCCGGAACGCCTGCTGCTGGCGGCCGAGAATGCTTGGGCCGCGAATAAGCCGTTGATTATCTTCAAAATGGCAACCGGCGAGCAAGGCGCGGCCGCGGCCATGTCGCACACCGGTTCGCTGGCCGGATCCCACGCGTCATACCGAGCGATGTTCCAGCATGCCGGCGCGGTGGTGGTGGACGATTTCGAGTCGCTGCTGGAAACCGCGTCATTCTTTGCCAAGGCACCGCCGCCGAAAGCACGCGGCGCCGCGGTTGTCGCGGCGTCCGGAGGGGCGGCGATCATGGCGACCGACCGCGCGGAGCAGTTCGGCGTGCCGATGCCCCAACCGATGCCGGACGTGAAGGCAATCCTGGAGACTCGCATTCCGGAATTCGGTTCCTCCCGCAACCCGTGCGACGTGACGGCGCAGGTGCTGGGCGATCCGGAGTCGCTGCAGATTTGTGCCGGTGCCTTACTGGGCGATCCGCAATACGGCGTGCTGGTTTCGCCGTTGACCTATGGTTACGCCCCTTCGGCGAAGCGGCCACAGGTGTACGACGCGCTGGCAAAGCAGCACGGCAAAATGGCGTGCGTCGTCTGGCAGACCGAATGGCAGGACGGGCCGGGCGTGGTCGAAGCGAACGAATGCGACCGCGTGGCGTTGTTCCGCTCGATGCCAGCCTGTTTCTCCGCCCTGTCGGCCTGGCATTGGCTGGCGGACAAACGCGCGGCCGGGAGGCAGACCGTGGCTTCGTCGTCGCCCGAGGTTATTGCGGCAACCAAGGCGCTGATCGCGGCGGCCGGCAGCAGGACGCTGACCGAACGGCAGGCAAAGGATGTGCTGGCGCACTACAACATACCCGTGGTCGGCGAACGCTTGGCACAGTCCGGGGACGATGCCGTCAATGCCGCCGCCGCACTGGGCTACCCCGTGGTACTGAAGGTCGAATCCCCCGATCTGCCGCACAAGACCGAGGCCGGGGTCATCCGGCTGAACCTGCGCGATGCTGACGAAGTGCGGGCCGGCTATCTGGCGGTGATGGCGAACGCCGGCAAGGTGGAACCGGCGCCCCGCATCAACGGCGTGCTGGTCCAACCGATGGTGCCGCAAGGGATCGAAATGGTCGTCGGCGCGCGTAACGATCCGTTGTTCGGCCCGCTGATTGTCGTCGGATTGGGCGGCATTCTGGTGGAGGTTCTGAAGGACACCGCCCTGTCCCCTGCCCCGGTGACGCCGCTGCAGGCCGAGGGTCTGCTGCGCCAGTTGAAGGGCATCAAACTGCTGGAAGGCTTCCGCGGCATGCAGGCGGTGGATATCGGCCAGCTGGCGCAAATCATCAGCGACGTGTCCCGCTTCGCCGCCGACCATCGCGACACGGTGGCGGAGTTGGATGTGAACCCGCTGATCTGCGCCGGCGACCGGATCACTGCCGTGGATGCGCTGATCGTGACGATCTGAACCGGGTTTGGCAGGCGGCCGACGGTTCGTGCCCGATGGACGAACTTCGCGGCTGCCTGCCTGCCCTATCCGGCTTGGCCGGGCGCAGTCCCAGCCAAGCCGGATAGGGAAGGCTGCGGTCCCGCTAACGCGTCACCCCAGTGGAAACCTGCCGGCCTGAATACTGCCGCTGTTGCCCGGGCTTAAAGGCCGCACTTCACCAGACGCTCGTCAGTACTTGCGAATCAACGCAACGATCCGGCCCTGGACCTTCACCCGGTCCGCCGGAAAAATCCGCGTCTCATGCCGGACATTGCAAGGCTCCAACGCAATCGAGTTACCCCGCCGACGCAGCCGCTTCAACGTCACCTCGGTATCGTCCACCAACGCAACGACGATCTGTCCGTTCTCGGCGGTGTCACCTTTCAGAATGATCACCGTGTCGTCTTCCAGAATGCCGGCCTCGATCATCGAATCGCCCGCGACCTGCAAACCGTAATGCTCGCCAGGCCCCAGCAGCGCCATTGGCACTTCGATGAAACTGCTGCTGTCGCGCAATGCCTCGATCGGCAGTCCAGCCGCGATGCGGCCATACAACGGCAGCTGGATCGCACCGGCATCGCTCGCGGCCCGCACACCCGGCAGACGCCGGTTAAAGTCGCCGCGAATAACATTGGGCGAAAAGGCCGGCGGGTCCTCTTCTTCGTCCAGGTCGGCGATCACGCCAGAACCCGCGGCCATATTGTCCGGAAGCCGAAGCACCTCCAGCGCCCGGGCGCGATGGTGGCGGCGGCCGAGATATCCGCGTTCTTCCAATGCCGAAATCAACCGGTGAATCCCCGACTTCGACTTCAGACTCAGCGCGTCCTTCATCTCCTCGAAGCTCGGGGAGAACCCCGTCTGCTTCAGATGCTTGTCGATATACACTAGAAGTTCGTATTGTTTCCGGGTCAACATAGTCGGACATCCTTCCATGACTGCCGGAACAAAGCGGCAACCGTCATCGATGTTCTATGTTGGTTCCATAACACCCGTCAAGCGCAACTGTGGACAAATTTGAATACCGTAGCGTGCAGAAGCCTTTTCTCGAACCGACCCCGTCACAAACCCAGCGAATCGAGCCGGATAATGCCGACCTCCGCACCCTCCTCCAGCGCCGGAGCATGCGGCGCGCGCAACACCAGTGCGTCCGCCGCCGCCAACCGACGCAACATCGCCGAATCCTGCACGGCAAACGGAAACACCACGATCCGGCCAGCGGAATCCAGTTCGATGGCCGCCCGCAGATAGTCCGCCCGCTGGTCGTTTGCTTTCACCCCGGCCCCGAGAATGGCGGACGTAACCGGCGGCGGCGCCCCCGGCAGCCCCGACAGAACCGACAATGCCGGCAGCAGAAACAGGATCGCGCACACCAGCGCGGACACCGGATTGCCCGGCAATCCCAGCACCGGCATCGCGCCAAGCTGGCCGAACAGCAGCGGCTTGCCCGGCCGCATCGCGATCCGCCAGAAATCCAGCGTCATCCCGCGCGCCTTCAACGCCGCGATGACCAGATCGTGATCGCCCACTGACGCGCCGCCCGTGGTCACCAGCATGTCCATCCCCGCGACCGCATCCGCGGCGGCGCCGATCGCCGCGTGCTCATCGCGTGCCACCGGCAGCACCACCGGCTCCCCGCCAGCCGCCCGCACCAGCGCCGCAAGCGCATGCGAGTTGGAACTCACGATGCCGCCCGGCGGAATTGGCTCGCCCGGCATCGCGATCTCATCCCCGGTCGCCAGGATTGCGACACGCGGGCGCCGATGCACAGACAGCCATGGATGGTTGGCCGCGGCGGCCACGCCGACATCGCGCGCGGTGATGCGCCGGCCGCGCGGCACCACCACGTCCCCGGCGCGGAAATCCTGCCCCGCCCGGCGGATATGCCGCCCCGGCGCCACTGCCTCGTTCACCTGGACGATCGCCCCGTCGCGGGTGGCGTCTTCCTGCAACAGGATCGCATCCGCCCCGTCGGGCACAACGCTGCCGGTGAACAGCCGCACCGCCTCTCCCGGCCCTACACCATGCCCGAACGGATGCCCGGCCGGTGCCGCCCCGATCACGGTCAACCTGGCACCGAGACAGCCGTCTTCCGCCCGCAGCGCATACCCATCCATCGCCGACACGTCGGCCGGCGGCTGGGTCAGCCTTGCCAGCACCTCCCGCGCGGTGACGCGGTTCCAGGCATCGGCCAGCGCGACCACCTCGGCCGGCGTCGGGCGCAAGGTTTCCAGGATGCGCCCGCGGGCTTCATCGACACTGATCATTCCGGCGCTCCGCTGTCTTTACCGCCCCCAATGTGGGCGAAGCGGCGGCGGGCCTCAAGCCGGGTGGTCGAACCCCGGCGAACCGCCGCCCCGGGGCGGACTATGCAGTCGCCCGTTCGACGATCCGGAACGGAACCCGCACCCGTTCCGGTTCGTGCGGCCCCCCACCCGACAGCCGCCGTAACAGAAGTCCCGCCGCCGACCGCCCCGTCTCCGTCCCTTCCAGACTGACGGTAGTGATTGGCGGCTCGTTCATCTCGCTGAGTTCCATGTTACCGAAGCCGCACACCGCCAGCCGGTCGGGCACCGCGATGCCATGCAGCCGCGCTTCCGTCAGCAGCCCGAACGCCAGCAGGTCAGAGCTGCAGAACACCGCGCAGCGCCGGTCCAGCAGCGGCAGCAGATCGCGCGATCCGGCGCGTCCGGCCGCGATGGTGCTGGGCGCGGGGCATGTCTGTTCCAGCACCAGACTGCCGCCAAGCTGGCGCACGGCCTCGGCAAACCCCCTGGCGCGCGACAGCGCCCGCGAATCGCGCGCCGACAGCACCGCGAAACGGTCATGGCCCTTGCCGTGAAAGAACCGGGCGACGTCGGCGCCGACCCGGGAATGATCGAACCCGATCGCCATGTCGATCGGCCGGCTGGACGCATCCCAGATTTCCACGACAGGAATCCGAGCCTCTATGACCAGTTGGAGGGCGGCGGGGGCGTAGCCGGAGCCGGTGATCAGCAGCGCGTCCGGCCGGCGTCCGAGGATCGCCCTGAACAGTCCCTCCTCGTCGGTTTCGTCGTAGCCGCCGATTGACAGCATTACCTGGTAGCCGGCCTGACGCATCGCCGCCGAGAACGCCTGCACCACCCCGGCGAACATCGGGTGCGCGATGGTCGGCACCACCGCGGCGACCATGCGTGACTTGCGCGAGGACAGCCCGCCCGCAATCAGGTTCGGCACGTAACCCAGCCGGTCGATCGCCTCCCGCACCCGCGCGGTGGTTTCCGGCGTTACCCGGTCGGGCGTGTTGATGACACGCGAAACCGTCATCGGCGCCACCCCGGCGGCGGCGGCGACATCGGTGATCTTCACGGACCCGGATCGGGGAACAGGGCCGCCGGCCATATCAGTCACAATCGTTTCCTCGGTTGATCGGGTAATCTAGCGCGCACCGGCCCGCCGAACCAAGGGAGATGCCATTGCGTCCAAGCCGTCCCGGGCCCCGCGTCTGGAACCCGGACGCGGTTTGGCACATGATCGCCCGATCGCAATACGGGAGGCAACCAAGATGCTGAAATCCGGCGTATCGATGTTTTTCACCGACTATTCCATGGCGCCCGGCGCCCTGGGTCAGGCCCTGGAACAGCGGGGTTTCGAATCCCTGTGGGCGCCCGAACATTCCCACATCCCGCTGACCCGCAAGTCGCCGTTCCCCGGCGGCGGCGAATTGCCGAAACGCTACTACGACGCCATGGACCCGTTCGTGACGCTGACCGCCGCCGCCGCTGCGACCAGGTCGCTGATGGTCGGCACCGGCGTCTGCCTGGTGGCGCAGCGCGACCCAATTCAGACCGCCAAGCTGGTGGCCTCGATCGATCAGGTGTCCGGCGGGCGTTTTCTGTTCGGAATCGGCAACGGCTGGAATCAGGACGAACTGGAAGACCACGGCGTGAAGTTCGCCGACCGCCACAAGGTCGCCCGCGAGCGCATCGAGGCGATGAAGGAAATCTGGACCAAGTCCAAGCCGGAGTATCACGGCGAATTCGTCAACTTCGACCCGATGATGACCTGGCCCAAGCCCGTGCAAAAGCCGCATCCCCCGATCATTGTCGGCGGTGCGTTCCCGTATTCGGCCCGCCGGGCGATCCGGTACGGAGATGGCTGGATTCCGCAGGCGGTGCGCGGCAGCTACAACGAAATCGGCGACCTGATCCCCGAATTCCGCAAAATGGCGGCCGAAGCCGGCCGCGACCCGGACAAGATCGCCATCACCGTATGGTTCCCCCGCCGGGATCTGGAACTGATGAAACGGTATGCCGGCATGGGCGTCGAGCGGGTGGTGTTCAATCTGGAGTCGGAAGGCGATGCCAAGGTTGTTCCGGTTCTGGATGAAATCGCCGAGTTCATGCACAAGGCCAACGCATAGATCCACTCGGTCTGAAGGAGGCCGGCGTTGTACCGGCCTCCTTCGCGGCTTATCCTCACAGCGGGATGACTGTACTCGCCTGTGGCCCGTGCTCGCCTTCCTCTTCGTGGACGACGTAGCGGACCTTTGCGCCCACGCGAAGTTTGTCGAAGCCCGCGCCACGAACCGCATTCCGGTGCACGTAAACTTGATCGCCACTTTCGGTCTCCAGGAAGCCGTAATCCTTTTCCGCTTCCAAGCTGACGATGCGCCCGATATTCGGTGTTTCATGGGATTTTACGTCGGCTCGGATCACCCGGGCATAATCCTGAAGCTGACGCCTGGCGGAATCGAAGGCATCATGAATCGCTACCGATAGCTCTTCATGGGCTTGATGCTCCGCGGGCTCGCGTCGCACGACGATTTCCCGCCCGGGCACGATCAGGTCGATGCGGATGTGATAGAGATTTCCCTGGCGCTGATGACGGTTCTGAAGTTCCACCATCACGCTGCACGCGGTGATGCGGTCGAAGAAGCGCTCGAGATCGGCGACCCGCCTGTGGATGACCTCCTCGACGGAGGGCGGCAAATCCAGGTTGCGGAAAGCGATACGAAGCGGCTCTTGCACAGAAGCCTCCTGCGAATGATCCTCACAGGCTAAGTCCATCACGATGATTTCCGCGATGACCTCGATCAACCGTTGGCATCTGGTGGATATTCCCCCCGATACCAGCCGCGGTGTCCCCGCCTGCTTAATCTTTCATTAACCAATATCTGCGACAGTGGATTTCCATCGATAGTCCAGCCGACGGGAAATTCGTGTCCAACACCGTGCTACGGCAATCGCGTTACGCACACCTGATCGACCTGCCCGACGGCAGCGGATTGGCGATCCATGCCGTCAGCCAGGTGCGTCTGAAGGTGGCATCCGACGTATTGCAACTCCTGCAATTCTTTATCGAACCCGGGCCGCTCGAGACCGCCATTCCGCGGTTGGCGGCAATCCTCGGTGCCGACACCGAGTCGATCCGTCTCTGTATCGGCACGCTGATAGACCAGGGCCTGCTGGTCGAAACTTCCCCGGAACAAGAGGCCGCCGGCACCGCGCTGGCATTGACCGAAACCGGGGGCCGGGATCCGCTGGATCTGTTGGACAAATACCGGCGAACCAGGATGGAGGGTTCTCATCCCTACTGGTCAGTGCAGGCGCCTCGCACACTGTCTGGCACGCGGGCCTTCCGCTATCGCGCCGATATCCTGCTGCTGGGCGACTGCGACTTGCAGATGGAGGCTGATTTCCTGCGCCAGGAGGGGGAGCGGCGAGGTATCGGCTTGCACGTGGCGGCATCGTTCCCGGCCGACACCGCGCTTGCCGGCGAACGTCCCCACGACGCCATCGTGATCGGGGCGCTTCAGGCCCGCCATGCGATCGTCGCCGGCGACCCCGAACACCACGGCGGCGATCCCGCCAGGGTCTATATCGACGATATGGAAACGATGCTGGGCAAGCTGCGCACCCTTAGTCCCGCGCCGATTCTGATCGACGGGCTGCCGGAACCAACTGTGCAGCCGCTGGGCTTCGCCGATCGGGGACGCCACAGCCACCGCAACCGCATCCGCCACACCAACCTGGCGCTGGCCGACCTCGCCGCACGACACGCCGACGTCTTCATGGTGGATACCGCCGCCGAACTGGGCCACGCCGGCAGCCAGGCGCTGCTGGACGACGGGCTGGTGTCGTTCACCCATTTCGGGTCGCCCGGCTGGATGCTGCAACGCCCCGCCAGTGAGCGGGCGGCGGTGCATAACCTGTTTCCGGAACTGCAACCGCTGGCGGACCAGACCGGCGGCGATCCTTATCGGCGCGAAACCATCATGGCCAGGGCGCACATGGACGCGCTGGTCACGGTGCTGGGCATCGGCAGCAAGAAATGCGTCATCGTCGATCTCGACGGCGTGCTGTGGCCCGGCGTCCTGGCGGAAACCGGCGCGCCCTTCGCGTGGACACCTGACATCAGCAGCGCTAATTCGTTCATCGGCCTGTATTTCGGCATTCACGAGGCGCTGCTGATGCTGCGCCGGCGCGGCATCCTGCTCGCCTGCGTCAGCAAGAACGACCAGGAAACCGTGCGGCGGCTCTGGCATTACGGCCCACATTATCCGGGGCATCGCCTGCTGACGCCGGACCATTTCGTCTGCACCCGAATCAACTGGGACGACAAGGCGGCCAACATCCTCTCGATCGCCGACGAGCTTGGCTTTGCCCTGGATGCCTTCCTGTTCGTGGACGACAGCGAACGCGAACGCCAGCGCGTGCGGCACGCCCTGCCCGATGTGGATGTCGCGGGCGGGGACCTGTTCACGCTGCGCCGCACCTTACTGACAGATCCAAGACTGCAACCGGCTCGCCTGACCAAGGAGTCCGGCGACCGCAGCGCGCTGGTGAAGGCACAGCTTGAACGCGGCAAACTGCGCGAGGCCGTGGCGGACGAAGCCAGCTTCCTCGCGTCCCTGTGTGTCGAGGCAACAGCCGAACGGCTGACACAGGACCACGAGGCCGACTTGGCCCGCGTGGCGGAACTGATCGCACGCACCACCCAGTTCAACGCCACCGGCCGCACTTTCGGCCTGGACGAATTACGCCACATCGCCGCCGCCCCGGATGGGCGTGTCATCGTGCTGCGTATGCGCGACCGCTTGGCCGATCACGGCCTGGTCGGTGCCGCCGTCGTGCTGGCCGGCGATATCCTGAACCTCGTTCAAAGCTGCCGCGTCATCGGCCTGGGCGGGGAGCGCACGCTGCTGGATGCTGTCCTGGGCGATCCCGGTTCGGACAGGCAGCCGCTGACCGGGCGCATCGTGCCGACAGATCGCAATACGCCGGTTCGCAATTTGTACGCCGCGCACGGCTTCCACCCCGCGGGCGGCGGCCGCTGGCGCGCCGCCCCGCCCTTACATCACTGTCAGGAGCAAACGACCCATGCTGGATAAAACCCGCTTCCCGTCCGAGGCCGGCGATGCCGCGCCGCCATGCTTCGGCATGGACGCCGATGGCACCTTCTACACCTCGGAGTCCCAATACGGCCGACCCGCCGTGATGATTCTGCTCGGTTCCCAAGCAACCGCCGCCCTGCCCGCCATCCTGGCCGAACTGGCCCCATGCCAACCCCGGTTCGCCGACAGCGGCACGGACCTGTTCGTCATCGTCGATGACAATCCAAGGTCTCTGCCGAACGCCGACATACTTTGGGCCAGTGCCAGAATAAGCGCCGCCGATGCCGGAGTAGCCGAACCGGCCGACGGAACCCGCCACCCCACCGTCATCGCGGGCGAAGGCCCACCATCCACGCCTTTTCCTGAACCGGCACCGCGAGGCGCGCATGGCAAGCCGTCGCCCGCCATGACGGTCTCTACCGGCCGTGAGCCCCTTCAAGCGGTTAGGTTGCCCCAGCCCCTTCCCATCCGAACGATCGACTGCGGCGGCTTCCTGGCCCGCTGCGGGGTCGGACCCGGCGACACCCGGGTGCTGATCCTGGACCGCAACCTTCGCATCGCCCTGCGCACCGATCCCGTCGGCCATCCCGCACTCGCCGCGGCCTGCCTCGCCTGCCTGGACTCGCTGCCGGCCGAAGCGCCCCGCGACATCCAGACACCGGCCCCGGCCATCATCCTGCCGAACCTGCTGGCGCCGTCGATGTGCCGGGAACTGATCGCCCTGTTCGAGTCCAGCCAGACCATCGATGGCTCCGTCGCCCGGGTCGATGCCGCCGGGCTGGCGGCCAACGTGGTCGATCATGACAAAAAGCACCGGCGCGATATGCTGCTGGAACCGGAAAGCCCGCTTCACGCCACTTTGCGTGATTTGCTGCTGGACCGCTGCGCGCCAGAGATCGCCAAGGCGTTCCAGGCCCGCGTCGCCTTCACCGACCGCATTCTGGTGGCGCGCTACGACGGACCCGGGGGCTTTTTCCGCCGCCACCGCGACAATACCGCCGCCCATGTGACGTTCCGGGAGTTCGCGCTGTCCATCAACCTCAACGCCGGAGACTACCAGGGCGGCCATCTGCTGTTTCCAGAATACAACGACCACCGCTACGCCACTCCAACCGGCGGCGGAGTGATATTCTCCGCCGCCGCGCTGCATGAGGTCGCACCCGTCACCGCCGGCAGCCGCTACGTGCTGCTGACCTTTCTGCACGGCCAGCAGGCCGAACAGCGCCGGCTGGCCGATGCGGTGGAGTAACGGCTATCCCAGCATGGACAGGAAGGTTTGCAGCGCCGGAATCACCGCTTCCGGCGCGTCTTCCTGGATGTAATGGCCCGCCCCGGGCACCCGGATAACCGGCGCCTTCGGCCAGAGCCCGGCGAAATCCGCCAGCGCCAATGCCGGCGGTATCGCCCTGTCCAGCATTCCCTCGATCATCAGCGCCGGCTTGTCGCGCAGGGCCGGCACACCCGCCGCACCCTCTTTGACGAAATCCCGTATCCGCCCCAGCGCCAGATCGAGCGGGAACGCGACCGCCCCCTGACACTCCGCCGGTGTCTGAAACGGCGCCGCATACGCCCGGATGAACGTCGGATCGACCCGGTCCAGCCGCTCCAGCCCCACGATCTGCATCACCGACAGGATGCAGGAACCGAGTTGCGACAGCACCGCCTCGGTCCGGCCCGTTTCCAGCCCGTCGCGGATCCAGCGGAACCACGGGGTCTCGATCGGATTCGGCAGATCCCGGCGCCCGGCGGTGCCATACCCGACGACGGTATTCATCAGCACCAGGCTGTGGACGCGTTCGGGATGCCGCACCGCATAGCCCACCCCGATCGGGCCGCCCCAGTCCTGCATCACGAGCGTAATGTCGCGCAGGTCCAGCGCGTCGATCAGCGCCGCCAGATTGGCGACATGCGTGCGCAGCGTGTATTCGCGGGCGGCCGGCGTTTCGCTTTTGCCGAACCCCATATGGTCGGGAACAATAACCCGATGCGTCGCCGCCAGGGTGGGAATGAACCGCCGCCAGATATAGCCCCAGGTTGGTTGGCCATGCAGCAACAGCACCGGCCGGCCGGAGCCCTCATCGGCGTAATGCTGGCGGAACCCCGCCGCATCGGTGAAATGCGGGGCGAACGGCCAAGTGCCGTCGAATGTCTCATTTGCCTGTATCATACTGCTCTCCTCCCACGCTGCCCGCGTCAACCAATGCCGCCCGGGGCGGTTCGGCGGAAGCCGTTGCCGCGATAAGCCCGGGCCGATCCTCGCGAACCGTACAGGGGGCAATGCCCGCTGATCAGGCCGGAAGGCGCGATGACGGCGGCTTCCCGGGGATTATCGCCGGAGTGTGGGGATCGCGTCCATGGGATGACAGCCTCCGTGATCCGAACGGCGGCCGGGTACTGGCCTGGCGGCGTTATGCGGTTCGATCCGTGGCGTGCCACGCACGACGCGGGACCAAAGCTCGCTCTCCTTTGGCGGGCCGTCCGGTTTGCCCGCATTAAAACCCCCGGCCCCAATCGTGGACGGCCCGGCATCGTTAGCGTCCGCAAATTCTTGACATTTTTCCTATATCCGGCTAGAATGTTGAATTTGGGACACATGAGCATCGACCGAACCTGCCAGAGGCAACCAACCCGATGGTATCAAATCAGATACAAAGTCCCATACGTCGGACAACGAGACGCCTGAGAGACATCCACCCCCGGGGGCGCGAGCCCCGTCGTGCCCCTTCTTCGGACTAAACCCCGACACGCCACCGTAAAGGCAGCGGATCGCGGAACGCACCGACCCGGGGACAAAATTCCGCCACTGGCCACGACTCGATACCGGCACGCATCCTATGTATATGCATATCGTGCCCATCGCCCCTGACATCGATCCGACCCTAGCCATCCGCGACGGCGATATTCGGCGGTTTTTCCCGCCCAATACGTTCAACGCCGGCCGTTCATACGAGCAGCGCGGCCGCGTCCAGGATCTTGATATCGCTGAGCGGGGGGCCGTGATCAGGGCCACGACCCAGGGGACGCGGCCCGATCCTTACGTCCAAAGTCTGAAAATCTCCCACTCGCCGACCAACGGAATCCGCATCGCGGGCGCCTGTTCCTGCCCGGTGGGACGCGGCTGCAAGCACCTTGCCGCTGTCCTGATCGCCGCCCAGCGGAAAGAGATGCACGTTCCGCGGCAACAACAGACGCTGTTCCCCAAATCCCCTGCCCCGGCCGTCCTGCCAACCCAGATTCAGACCTGGCTGGCCGATTTCGACAAGGACGAGGACGACGAACCGACCGAGGACTACCCAGCGGCCATCCGCACCCGGGTGTTCTACGTGCTGGACGCCGCGCCGCTGTCGGGCAGCGTGCCGCAACTGCGGATCGATCCGATGACGGTCACGCTGCGCAAGGACAACAGCCCCGGAACGATCAAGCGGTATGCGCCGCATCAAGTTCAAACACCGGCCAAATATATCCGCCCGTCCGACCTGGTGATCCTCAGCAGGCTGGCCCGCCGCGCGGCTTATGGCGGCCCGACCCCGGACG
This sequence comes from Pseudomonadota bacterium, assembly GCA_021807975.1. Classification (GTDB taxonomy): domain Bacteria; phylum Pseudomonadota; class Alphaproteobacteria; order Acetobacterales; family Acetobacteraceae; genus Rhodopila. Next base: position 18,025 of record JAKBCJ010000028.1, read on the forward strand.
ACGATCCCGCCGACACGCTGCGCCGCATCCTCGCGACAGGCCGCGCCCGGTGGGGCAGCGCCGAGGGGCCGGCATTGGCCCCGGGGCCGCAGCGGCAGGGACAGATCGCCTGGATCACCCGCCCCGATGCGTCCCAACAGGCCGCCCTGGCCTTGGACGAAGGCCTGACCGGCGTTCGCATTCCGGAACCCTGGTATGCCGATCCGGCCGCCGGAACCATGGGTCCCATCGGTTTCGACCTGTCGCGGCGGATGGTGACCCGGCTGCTGAACGCGCCGTCCATCCCGCCCGAAGCGGCGGCGGAGGTGCGCGAGCAGCTCTCGAAACGGATGCCGGCGGCGAAAATGCCCGTCCCCGCCGAACTGCGGCCGCCGGAGCCGGTGCATGGACCGATGCACCCGCATCTGCGGCTGATCAGTGGCACCCTGCCCAGCGATCCGAGCCACGGCCGCGGTTCGTCCCGCGTGCTGGGGCGCGGCCTGTACGCGGTGCCTCTGGTCCGGCTGTCCTATCGGTATGGCCCGATCGACGTCCCCCGCAGCGTCAGGCCGCAACCCCGTATAACGGTGCGCGATGGCAATCTGTATGAAGTGGAGCGCGACCTTGCCGCCGAGGGACGCGCCCTGGCCGACCTGACCGGGCTAGGGTTCGTTTCGGTACATGACGTTGTGCCAGTATATTACCAGCACGCCCACACCGACGACTTCGCCCTGCGGGAGTATGGAGCGAACCCAACTTGGCTGCAAATCGTGACCGAGGACGTACCCCGGCTGCGGCAGGACGGCTGGACGGTCGAAATCGACGAGGACTTCCCCGTTCAGGTCCTGTCCGCCGATGACGATATCGCCGCCGAACTGATCGAAGGATCGGGCATCGACTGGCTGGAACTGCATCTGGGTGTCACCGTCGATGGTCAGCAGGTCGATCTGGTGCCCGCCATTGTCCGCCTGATTGCTCGGCCCGAGGCGGCTGCCCTGATCGAAGGCCCCGACGACAAGCCGTTCGTGCTGCCGCTGCTGGACGGGCGGTTGCTGTCGCTGCCGATGTCGCGCATCCGGCCCACCTTGCAGGCATTGCTGGAACTATGGGCCGGCGGCGGGATTGACGCCGAGTCCGGCAAGATCGGCTTCAGCCGGCTGGACGCCGCCGATCTGGCGGGGTTGGAGGAACGCACCGGCCTGATCTGGCGCGGTGGCGAGGCGCTGCGGGACCTGGGCCGCGCGCTGCGCCAGTCCGGCGGCATCCCCAAGGCGGTAGTGCCGGATACCTTCCTGGCAACGCTGCGGCCCTATCAAAGCCAGGGCGTCGATTGGCTGCAATTCCTGGGTTCGGCGGGGCTGGGCGGCGTG
>JAKBCJ010000029.1 GCA_021807975.1 Pseudomonadota bacterium
TGTCATCACCGACGACCCGGATGCCCATCGCCGGATCAACCGCTCCATCGATTCCATCGTCGCCGATGCCCGGGCGCTGCCGCCGGACTCGCGCCCGCGGGCGGCGATCGACGGCATAACCGAACGCCTGCGGATCGCCCGTACCTTGGCGGTGCCGGCGAACCTGCAGCCGGGTGTCGATCCGGCGGGACAGGCGCCGTCGCTATGGCAGCAGATCATCCGTCCCTTGCGGGCGAACCTGAACTGGACGTCGCCGGCCCTGCGCCACGCCTTGCGCACCGCCGTGACCGCGGCCGGCCCGCTGGCGTTCACCATGTTCTGGTTCACCCCGTACGACCACTGGCTGACCATCACCGTGGTTGCGACGATGCAGCCTTATTATTCGCTGACCTATACCAGGGCGGTGGAACGGATCGTCGGCACCGCGCTGGGCGGCGCCATCGCCGCCGCCATCGGTCTTGTCTGCACCTCCCCGCCGTCAATCGCCGCCGGCATGTTCGTGCTGTCCATTTCCGCCTTCGCGATCCGTTCGGTCAGCTTCGGCCTGTTCATGATGGCGCTGACGCCGCTGGTGGTGCTGCTGGTGGAAACCGGCTCGCCACAGACCGGAGAATGGGTCATCGCCCTGGCCCGGGCGGGTTTGACCACCGCCGGCGGCCTGGTCGCCGTAGGTGCGAACTTCCTGCTGTGGCCGAGCCGGGAGCCGGATCTCGTCGCCGCCGAAGTGAGGAACGCCATTGCCGCCCACGGCGCCTACGCCCAAGCCAATTTCTCCGTCCTGCTCAACCAGGCCACCGCCGCCCAGCTCGGGCAGGCCCGCCGTGCCGCCGGCGTGTCCACCAATGCACTGGAAGCGCTGATTACTCGCGCACTGCTGGAACCGGGCAAACAGAACCAGGATGCGCTGGAGGCCGCAATGGTGATCGACGCCGCCTTGCGGCGCTGCGCCGGACGGCTGGCCACCCTCCAGTTCGACCCCGATCTCACCGCCCGCGTGCCAGCCGAAGCGCTGCGGACCTGGCGGGACTGGATCGCCGCCTCGCTGGCCGGGCTGGCAGCCGGCTCCAACACCCTGCCGCCCCGCCCCGACACCGCGGAAACCGACACGCTGGCAAGAATCGCTCGGCAGATCGAACTGATGTCCGGTGCCGCGGGGCGCCTGGGGGCGTAACGCGCGGCGCTACCCGATCGTGGCCCGCGCGAAGGATTGGATATATCCTACAAGTGCGTCCGATGCCTCCCCCGCCGCTGCTTCGTCGCACCCGGCCACTGCCCGGGCGATTGCGCCGTGCAACCTGGCGGCCAGCGGCAGATCGGCAGCGCGCTTGTAGTGCATATACCAGAACCGCCGCGACAGCCCGTTCATCAGGCTCATGGCAGAAGCGGCAAATTCATTGCCGGCGGTTTCCAGCATCAACTGGTTGAATGCCCGGTCAAGCCGCATGAACGACAGATCGTCGTTCGTCGCGCCCGCCGCATCCATCCCGTCCGCGATCGCCTGGAAGGCCTCCCGCTGGTTGGCCGTGGCCCGTCGGGCGGCGGAACGGGCGAGCAAACGCTCGATTTCGCGGCGAACCTCCAGCAGGCGCAACTGGCGTACCGGATCGATCTCCGTCACCACGATTCCGCGCCGCGGCAGGATCGTGACCAGCCACTCGCGGGCCAGACGCTGCAAGGCCTCACGCACCGGGGTCCGCCCGACGCCAAGCCGCCGGCTGAGAATCGCTTCGGATACAACCGTGCCCGGCGGGATACGGAGGGTGACAATCTCCTCCTCCAGGGCGTGGTAGGCTTTGTCGGTCAGGCTTTCCGTCATGACCGGTGCGACCCTGGCGGCCGCACTGCCGGCAGCGTCATTACAGGTCGGCCAGCCGGATCCACACGCCAACCGCCGTCGTAACCACGGCCCCCGATGCGATCGACGCGACGCCGGGTGGCCATTGCGTCAGTTGGCTGGCGCACAGCACCCACAACACGAAACAGCCCGCCGCGATTACATACCCGCCCACCAGCGAGGCAATGTTGCGCTTCCGTGGCGCGGTATCCCGGATGGTAATGGCCATTGCGCTATTCAGCCGCCATCGAGGATGGCCGGCCGCCGCGCGGCTTCAGCAGATCGGTGCGAACGAACCGCGTCTGATAGCCGTTGAACAAATGCCCCAGCAAACCCCGGTCGAGGTCGGAAGTGCCGAACAGCCAGTCCGCGAACGGATAGGTCAGGTTCATGTTCCGGCTCATCATGATTGCCGTATTATGATGGGCGATATGATGCCGCCGGATCGTATTCACGAACGGCAGGTGGCGGATGATGCGGTCGTCCCGAACATGGCAGCACCAGTGAAAGAACTCATAGTTCATATACATCCCGGCGGCGGCGCAGACCACGAACCAGCCGGCATTGGCCGACCATATCTGGCCCAGAACGGCGCCCCCGGCCGAGGCCATCGTCAGGAACGCGATCAGCGCATAGGGAGGGAAGAACACGATCCGATAGTCCCGGGTGGAGTCGTGATACGGAGCGTCCTCGGTAAAAAACTGGTGATGCGCCAGCGTATGCCGGTTGTAGATCCCCATGAAACCCGGGACCGGGCGGTGCATGATCCTGGCGTGCAGATACCACTCAAACAGGTTGGCCAGGATCATCACCGCCGGGACAACCGCGATTTCCGCCAGACTGGCGCCGTGGATGTGCCGGGCGGCATACCACAACGCCGAACCGCCGATCAGGTAGATCAGCGCCACATGGATCAGCCCCGAATACGCTGGGGCGATCTGCGCTCGGTAAGCCGCTCTGAACGCGGCCTGACGGGACGACATCATGGGTGAGCCTCCTGGCGGGGTTGCGCGCAGACTAACATATCAGTGGTATATTTCAATATGGGCACTCAACGCGCGGCCACCGGACAGCCCCGGCGATCACTCCATGGACCAGCGGCTCACCAGCCGTTCACACGGTGCCAGATCGCCACCACGTCCTGGCCGCCATCGGTGACAAAATAGCGATCATGCGCCGCCGCGGTCATGCACGTGTGATTGGGTGCGATCCGCAGTTTCGCCCCGACCGGCAGATCGACCGGCACCGCGGGGTCAAGTTCGACGACGCCGTGTTCCTGATACGCCTTGTCCACGATCGCGCGGCCCATCGTGCGCTGTCCGGCGATGTCCAGCGCCAGGCCGAACCCGAAATCGCGCGGCGCGGTCGCGGTGCTGCGATCCTTCGACAGCGCCAAGCCTCCGGCGTCCACCAGAATGCGGCCCGGCCGGCGGCCGATGACGCTGGTCAGGACGGTCACCGCGATGGCATCGGTGCCGTGAGTCTCGATCTCTGCCTGGAACAAGTCCCCGAACATATAGACCCCGGCACGGATTTCCGTGACCCCGGACAAATTCTCCGCATGGCGCGCGGTGGGGGAACTGCCGGCCGACACGATATCGACGGTATATTCCGCCTCCCTCAACCGTTCCGCCGCCCGGGTCACCGCAGCGCGCTCAACCTCAGCGATCCTGGCGATTTCGCGCGCGCCGCGACCGGCGTAGGAGTGCCCGGCATGGGTCATGACGCCGGCGGCCGCCGTCCCCAGCCGCGCCGCCAGTTCCAGCAGCATGTCGCTGTCGGGCAGGACGCCGCCGCGTTCCTCGCCGCTGTCGATCTCGATCAAGGTTCGCGGCGGGTTTGGCTGGGCAGCAATCAGGTCCGCCATATCCGCATCGTCCGTGATGACGATGATCGCCGCCCCTTCGGCGTTCAGCCTGCACACCCGCTCCAGCTTCTGCGGCGTGATACCGACGGCATACAGAATATCGGTGATGCCGTGACCGATAAAGTATTCCGCCTCGGCCAGCGTGGAAACCGTAATGCCCCCCGGTTGTCCGGCCAGCACCAGGCGGGCAACGTCGATCGACTTCGCGGTCTTCATATGCGGGCGCAGCGGCACGTTCAGCCGCGACAGCGCGGTGGCCATCGTCAGGATGTTGCGGTTCAGGATGGTCCGGTCCAGCACGAGGCAGGGAGTCGGCAGGTCGGCGAGTTTCATGCGGGCGGTGTCCAGTTCGCGGTATCGTCGATGGGCAGGACCGGGCGGGGCATATGCCGCCACGGAAAGCGGGACAGGATCGGGCTGGTCAGTCCAGGTGCATCGACCTCGATAACCTGCGCGTGGCGGAAGAACTCGTCGAACCCGCCACGGAAATGGCCGCGCGACTTGACCACGACGACGCGGGCGGCGGCGATGTCCAGCCCGAACGCCTCGAAGAACATCGGGTCCGCGCATTGATACCGGTGGGTCAGGACGACGACGGTCAGGCCATTCAGGGTCAGCGCCGCCGCCTTGCCGATGTCCAGCGTGTTCCTGGCGTAGATGCCTCGGCGCCCCTGGATCGGCGTGTCGAGCAGCTTCGCGACCGTGGCCGGCGCGGCGAACGGCTTGGAGAACGCGTCGCCGCCGTCGCGGTTGAAGCGGGCTTCGAAGCTGGCGCCTTCACCTTTCTGATGCGCCTCCGCTGCCAGGGCCGGATCGTGGATCACGCCGACCAGGGCGTTGCCGACGCCCGCCGCATGAAATGCCTGCAAGATCGCCATCGTATTGCCGCGTCCCCCGCCGCCCGGGTTATCGGCCACATCGGCGAAAATCAGTGGAGTCTCGGTCGTTTTCGCCAGCCGGACGGCTTCATCCAGGCTGGTCAGGGCAGGGCGGAACTGGTCCCTCCGCGCCCAGCCGGCCTCGGCGACGATCTTGGCCAGGCTGTCGGCGGCGTCCTGGCCGGTGGCGGTCACCACGACCGTCAGCCCGTTGAACGGCGTGTCGGCGAAGGCAAAGCCCCCGAGCACCGAGACATTCAGGACACGCCCCGCATAAGCCGGTTCCGCCATCAACTGTTGGCCCAGGTCGATGAGTTCGCCATACGGCCGGTGCGGGGCGTCCTTGCCGGTAAGCTGGGTCACCGTCGGCGGCACGATCGGCAGCCGGATGCGGGCCAGGAAGGTGCGGGTGCCCGCTAGCAGGCGGCGCATCAGTCCGGCCGCCTCCGCGCCGCGGTCGCGCATATCCAGATGTGGGTTGGTGCGGTAGCCGATAAAGCCGTTCAGCAGCGTCACGTCGGCCTCGGACACGTTGGCATGCAGGTCGAACGTGGCGATCACCGGCACATCCGGCCCGACGATGCGGCGCACCAGGGCCAGCAGCGTGCCCTCCGGGTCATGGTCCCCGGTTGTCAGACCGGCCCCATGCAGCACCAGATAGACCCCGTCCAGCCGGCCGGCTCCTGTAAGATCGGCTTCCCACCGCTGCATCAGCCGATCGAAGAACGCCTGATCGACCGGCCCGTTCGGTTCGGCCATCGCCAGCAGCCCGGGCACCGGCTCCCACGCGCCCGAGGCATCCATGGCGGCGATGAAGCCCGGCATTTCGCCCAGCATCCCGGGGGCAGGGCCGCGCGCATCGGCGACCATCGCTTCACCGCCGATCAGCGTGCGGGTCTGAAAATCCGCCTCGGTGGCGATCGGGGCGAAGCGGTTGCACTCGATGGAGAAGCCCAGCAAGGCGATCCGGGGAGGCATCGTCACAGCGCGATCCCCAGCAATTCCGCGATCCGCGGCGTCGCCTTGATGCCGGTTCCGGTCATCACCAGCACCGTTGTCTGCTCCGGCGTAATCGTCCCGGTTGCCAGCAGCTTACCGAACGCGGCGGCGGCCTGGGCGCAGGTCGGTTCGACGTAAATGCCGATCCTGGCCATCTCCAGCGTCGCTTGCCCGATCTCCTCCTCGGTCAGCGTCACCGCGCCGCCCCGGGTTTCCCGCAGCGTGCCGAGGACTTCCCGCATCCGCACCGGCCGGGCTATGGCGGTGCCCTCCGCCATCGTGGCGGAGATCGCGGTGGGCACGGCATCGTCGGCGCCGGCCATGAACGCGGCGGCGATCGGGGCGCAGTTCGCCGGCTGGGCGGCGAAAATCCGCGGCATGGTCTCGATTTCGCCGGCACGCAGCAGTTCGGAGAAGCCAATTTCGCATCCCAGAACGTTCGACCCCGCGCCGCATGGCACGATGACGTTGTCCGGCGCCTGGAATCCCAGATCTTCCCACAGTTCATAGGCCAGGGTCTTGGTGCCGTGCAGAAAGAACGGGTGCCAGTTGTGGCTGGCATAGAACACCGATTCCGAACGGGCCACGGCCGCATCGGCAGTGTCCTGGCGAGAGCCGGGGATCAGTTCGACCGTCGCTCCATGCGCCCGCATCTGCACGGTCTTCGCCGGGCTGGTGGAGGCGGGCGCCATGATCGTCGCCGCCATGCCCCCGGCCGCCGCGTAAGCCGCAATCGCCGCGCCGCCGTTGCCGGAACTGTCTTCCAGCACATGCAGGACGCCCTGCGCCCGTAGCAGCGATAGCATCACGCTGGCGCCGCGGTCCTTGAAGCTGCAGGTCGGGTTGAACCATTCGCATTTCACCAGCACCGGCACACCCGCGACCGAACGGCGGATCAGCGGGGTCATGCCCTCACCCAGGGTGACCGGATCGTCGATCTGCATGGGGAACGCCGCCCGGTAGCGCCACAGGCTGCGAGTCTTCGTGTCGATCCGCGTCCGGGTCAGCCCCGGCAGCGGCGTCAGCAGCAGCGGTGCGTGGTTCGGTCCGGACCAGCGCGGCTGGTCGAGTGGGAACGTGGCGCCAGAGCGCGGGTCGATATATTCTACAGCCATGGGCGGAGTGTGATCGGAACCGCGCCGCCGCTCAAGCGGGGCGGTGTTGCAACTTCGGCTTCACCCGGCATATCCAGGCGCCATGACCGATCCAACCGAGGCGATTGCCGCCCTGACCCGCGACCTGGTGGCGCTCGATAGCCGCAGTTCGCTGTCCAACCTGCCCGTCGCCGACCGAATCGAGCCTGAGCTTCGCGGTTTCGAAATCGAACGCATCGACTACCAGGACTCGGCCGGGGTGGCGAAACGCTGCCTGGTGGCGCATCGCGGCGGGCATGGCGGCATTGCGTTTTCCGGTCATATGGACACCGTGCCGGACACCGGCTGGCAGGACGACCCGTGGTCCGCCCGAATCGATGCCGGTGGCCTGCTGCATGGTCTGGGCAGTACCGACATGAAAGGCCCGATCGCCGCGGCGATCGTCGCCGTTCGGGCGCTGCCCGATACCGTTCCGGCAACTTTCCTGTTCACCACCGATGAGGAAACCACCAAACAGGGCGCAAGGATGATCGCCGAACGATCGGCGTTGGTACGCTCCGTGCGGCCCAAGGGTATCGTGGTGGTGGAGCCAACCGGCTTGCAGCCGGTGCGCGGCCACCGCAGCCATATCCTGTTCACCTGCGTGGCGACCGGCGTGCAGGCCCATAGCGCCAAGGGAATCGGGAAGAATGCGAACTGGGCGTTGATCCCGTTCCTGGCGGAAATGAAGACGGTGTTCGACCGGCTGCTGACCGACCCGTCCTGGCAGGACGATGCCTATGACCCGCCGTTCAGCGACTTTAACCCGGTGATCGACAACCACGGCACCGCCATCAACGTCACCGTTCCCGTGGCCACCGCTCGGATCAAGTTCCGCTACTCCAGGAAGATCGATCCGGGGCCGATCCGCGACGCGGTCAGGCAGGCCGCCGCCCGGTATGGCGTGACGGTGACCGAAGCCGAGGAAGGCGCCCCGCCCGAACTGGCCCTCGATCATCCGTTCGTCCGTGCTTGTGCCGAGCTGAGCGGGCAAGCAGCAGCCACCGCGCCGTTCGGCACCGATGCGTCGGTGTTGCAGACCATCGCGCCCTGCGTCGTGATGGGGCCGGGCGACATCGGCGTGGCTCATCGGCCGGGCGAGGCCGTGCGGCTGTCGGACCTGTTCGCGGCGGTGCCGCTGTTCCAGGCCCTGGCAGCCCGATGGATCTGATCGCCGGTCTGCACACGTTTATCCGCGTTGTCGAAACCGGGTCGTTCTCCGGTGTCGCGCGGGAAAGCAACAGCAGCCAGTCCGCCGTGACCCGCCAGATCGCCCAACTGGAAGAGCATTTCGATGTCAGGCTGTTCCATCGCACCACCCGCAAGCTAAGCCTGACCGACGAAGGTCAGGCCCTGGTCAGTCGCGCGCGGCATCTGCTGGAAGAAGCGGCGGGGCTGGAGGATACGTTCGGCAAGAATGGCGGCTCCCCGACCGGGCTCGTCCGGGTTGGTTTGCCGGTGAGCGCCGCTTTGCTGCTGGTGCCGGATTTCACCGCCCTGATGCGGCAGCATCCCGGACTAATGGTGGAAATTATCGTCAACGAACAGCCGGACGACCTGGTGGCGGAGCGGCTGGACCTTGCGCTGCGCCTGGGGCAATCGGCGGATACCTCATTGGTTTCACGGGCCGTCGGGACGTTGCAATCCGCCCCGGTGGCCGCCCCCGCCTATCTGGAGCGTTATGGCGCGCCGGAACATCCGTCCGATCTGGCGCGGCACACCTGTATCATCCACGATATGGGGCCGGACAGTACGCACTGGATTTTCGGCGGTCCAAAAGGGGCGGCGGATGTGGAGGTAACCAGCGCCTTCCGGTCCAACAACAGCCTGGTGGTACGGCAGGCGGCGCTGGCGGGCTATGGCATCGCGCTGCTGGGCGATGCCCTGACCATCCACGATATCCGGGCCGGCCGGCTGTATCGGCTGCTGCCGGACTATACCGCCCGAAAGCGCCAGGCGTACATCGTCTATCCGTCGCGGCGGCATCTGGCGCAGCGCACCCGCGTGGTCATCGATTTCATGGTCGGGGAATTTCGCCGGCTGGAGACGCGGCTGCGCGACAGCCGCGAATGGGGCGAAAACGAATCGACCTGGCTGGTGTGATCCGGGTCAGGCCAGCAGGTCCGCCAGTTCCGTCATGCTGGATACGATCACATCCGGCTGGTGCGGCCAGCGCGCGAACGGCCGCTTGCGGCGGTCGATGAACACCGTCCGCATGCCGGCGGCCTTGGCGCCGACGCAGTCGAATTCGTGGTTGGCGACGAACAGGACTTCCTCCATCGCCACGTCCATCCTGCGGGCCGCCATTGCATAAGTGGCATGATGCGGTTTGAACGCATTGGCGTCGGCCACCGAGATTACCGCGTCGAACGGGATACGATGATACTGCCTCGCCGTTTCCAGCATGTCGGGGTCGCCGTTCGACAGCACCGCCAGTTTATAACGCTGCTGCAAGCGGGCCAGCGCGGCGGGCACTTCGGGGAAGCACACAAGGCGCTCGATGGCGGCAACCAGGGTACGGACGTCGTCCTCGGTATGGGCGATGCCGGCACGGTCCATGACCTGACGCACCGACAGATGTCCGATCTCCCGGTACGGCATATGCTCGCGTTGCAGCAGCGCGTCGATCATCGAATTTTCGAAATGGGTGCGGCGCCACCAGGTGACGAAGGCATTGGGGTCGCCGGTCCAGCCCTTTGCCTTCAGAAACGGCCCGGCGAAGTCGCGCAACCCGCCCTGCATGTCCACCACGGTGCCGTACTGGTCGAACATGCACAGTTTGATCGTCGATTTCAGCGTGTCGATGATGGTCATGGCTGCATCCGCTTCACTGCAAGAGTGCCGCATGGCTAGCATCGCCGATGCCGGCGAGCCATAGGGAGCCCGGGGGAAACCATTGTATTCGTGCCGCGCCCCGCCGATCTGAATGCGAGCGCAGCGCGGAGGCAGGGCCATGCAAATCGGCGTACCCAAGGAAATCAAAACGCACGAATACCGGGTCGGGCTGACCCCGTCCGGGACGCGCGAACTGGTTCACCATGGCCATCGTGTCGTGGTGGAGCACGATGCCGGGGTTGGCATCGGCTACAACGACGACGCGTATCGCGCCGCCGGGGCCCAGATCGCCGAAACCGCCGCCGTCGTGTTCGACACCGCGGAGATGATCGTCAAGGTGAAAGAACCGCAGCCCGCCGAGATCGCCATGCTTCGGAGCGGCCAGATACTGTTCACCTACCTGCATCTGGCCGCCGACAAGGCGCAAACCCTGGGGCTGACGGCGTCCGGCGCCACCTGCGTCGCTTATGAGACGGTTACCGACCGCGCCGGCGCGTTGCCGCTGCTGGCCCCGATGAGCGAAGTCGCCGGCCGTATGGCGGTGCAGGTCGGCGCCCACTGCCTCGAACGCGAGCAAGGCGGCGCCGGCATTCTGCTCGGCGGCGTCCCCGGCGTGCCCCCCGCCAAGGTCGTGGTGCTGGGCGGCGGCGTGTCCGGCACCAACGCTGCCCGGATGGCCGTGGGGTTGGAAGCCAGCGTCACCATCATCGACAAGTCGCTGCCGCGCCTGAAGGAACTGGACCTGCAATTCGGACCGCGCGCCACGACGCTGTTCGCCACCACCGCCGCGATCGAGCAGGCCGTGCTGGCGGCGGACCTCGTCATTGGTGCGGTTCTGGTGCCGGGTGCGGCGGCACCGAAACTGGTGACGCGGGATATCGTCCGCCGGATGCGCCCGGGTTCGGTGCTGGTCGATATCGCCATCGATCAGGGCGGCTGCTTCGAGACGAGCCGGCCGACCAGTCACTCTGATCCCACCTTCGTCCAGGATGGCGTCGTGCATTACTGCGTCACCAACATGCCCGGCGCGGTGGCGCGGACATCGACCTACGCGCTGACCAACGCTACACTGCCGTTCGTGCTGGCGCTGGCAGGGAAGGGATGGCGGCAGGCCATGCTGGACGACCCGCATTTGGCACAGGGCTTGAACATCGACAGCGGCCGGGTGGTGCATCCCGCGGTAGCCCGTGCGCTGGGCCTGCCGCACACGCCGTTGCGTGATGTGCTGGTGCCGGATGTTACGGTTTAGCCCACCGCATATCCAACCGGCAGCTACGGCAGGCAATGTGAATGTTCGGGTTCAGAATATGTTCCAGATACGATCGTTGCGGTAGCTAAAATCATGTACAGGAGACCGGTATGCGGAGACGCCAATTGTCCAACCAAGGGTTGTGTCGTTGGTCCTGATTTGCTTCGATTATGCCCGTCACCCGCCCTATCGGCGCGAAATTCGGTACAAAAAAATACCGGTCCGGTGTTTAATAAATATTTTCGATCGAAAATAGTTATGTTGATCGTAGCGTGAGGCGTTTGTAACGATTTTTTTTGTCTGGATGTTCTGGATCAAGCAAGGTCCTTGCGATATGAGATGCCGCAAATGTGAACGGGGGAGTTTCGGTGACAATCATACGCGGGTCTCTTGATGTCGTCTCAAGCGTTAGTGCGATGGGGTGGGCGTTTACGGCCGATACCAGAAAAAAATTGACGGTCCAGGCAATGCTAAACCACGCTATCGTGGGCGAGGCCATTGCTGATATCCATCGCGCCGACTTAGCAGCGGTTGGCATGGGCGATGGCAATTGTGGATTTAAAATTGATTTTTATCAGGAAATCGATCCGCTGTATCTGCCTTTCATTGTCGTCAAGATCAGCGGCGGCGATGTCGAGCTGCCACGGGCATCGTTGTCGGGCTATTCCAGCTATTTCACGGCCCTGTACCGGAAATTTCCGGTGACGGCGCGCCATCGCAGCGTGTTTGGCGGCCTTTGGACAGATAGAATCGATGCCCTGCCGTTGATGAGGGACCGTATTGACGTTGGAATCATCGATCCCGCCCAAATTCCGGCACTGTCGGCCTTCATCCAGTCCGGATTCGCTGTCGTCGATTCCGGCCCGGTTCGGGTGTCCGCGGCGAAATCCGAAGCGCCCGCCAAACGCACGGGCGGTATGCCTGGCCGGGGCAAAACGCCTGACCTGACCGAAGCTGTCGGCGGATTGCTGCGATCCGGCCCTGTGCTGGACCTGCTGAAGGCGATCCTGGAAGGGTTGCCGATCGCGGTCAGCAGCCATGTAGCAGAAGGGACCGACGAAGGCTTTCGTCAGCCCAGCGCGATGGAGCGTCTTCGTTCCCCGGCGGAGTGCGTCAGCGTGGTGGTTTCGCTGGATGACAAGCCGTTCGTACTGGACATCGTGCGCGACAGCCACCTTTTCGCCGAATTCTCGACCCAGTCCGAATCGCGCTGGACAAATCCGGCCGGCGCGGTGGCAATCGACGTGGCCCTGAAAGAAAGCGGTCTGGTCGATCGCCATTCGGTTCCTCCTGGCAGCGCCGTGATCGTCGGCCCGGGTCTGATCCATCGCGTACGTACCGAACCGGAAGCGATGGCCGTGCGCGTGCATTGCATACCGTCACGGGTCGCTCCACTCGACCGGCTGTTGGATGGCTCGTTAAAGGAGACGCAGTTGGAATCTGGTGCCCGGGTATGGAGATGACCCGCGGCCCGATGTTCGAATAGAACCATCTCAAAATCATGGCGGAGTATCCGGAATCTGTGGTCAGCGAGGCATTTTCATCCGCATTCGTGGATGAAGTGCTTTTCGCCGAACGCGTGGGCGGCAGCAAAGCCGATCCGGCGGCCATACTCCGCTACCTGAGCTTGCCGCTGGCCGAGCGGCCAGAGGTATCGCTGTTCTTCGACGCGGCGTTTTATCGGCGGCGTCACCCTGACGTAGCCGCCGCCGATATCGATCCTTTGGTGCATTTCGTGCAATGGGGCGTCGGCGAGCTGCGGATGCCCCATCCGCTGATCGATATCCAGCACATTCTGGCAACCAACCCCGATCTGCTGCCTGCCCCCCCGACGATCGATGCTCTGTATGATGTCCTCACCCGGGATCTCGCCGATCCCGGCCCGCTGTTTTCGCTCACATTCTATCGCCGCCAGCTCGACGATGCCGATCAGGCCCCGGGAGGTCTGCTGCGCCATTTTTTGAGCGAAGGCTTGTTACGGGGTTTGAAGCCTAGTCCGGGCTTCGATCCCATCGCCTGTTTCCGCCGGGCGGAGCACAAAACGCACGACATCCGCTCCGGGCTGAGGGAGTTCGTTTTGTCGGCCGGTGCCTTGCGCGATGCGCTGGATGATCCGCCGAGCGAAGGCCAGGCCAATGCGCTGTTCCGTGTCAAAGCGGAAGCGGACCAGTTGTTCCGCAAGCGGAATCCCATCCGTTTCAACCTCGACGGCACGCCGGGCGTCAGCGTCATCATGGTGGTGCGCGACAACTTCTTCCGCACCATGAAGTCCCTCGCGTCGCTGCGGGCAAATCATGCCGGCCCGATCGAATTGATCCTGATCGATTCCGGTTCCACCGATGAAACGCGCCAACTCGACCAATACGTCACCGGCGCCTGCCGCCTGCGGTTCGAAACCGATATCGGCTTCGTCCGCGGCAGCAACGCCGGGTTGGAAATCGCATCCGCTGACACGGTGCTGTTTCTCGGCAACGACCTGGAACTCGCGGACGGCGCGATCGAGGTCGCCCGCCGGCGTCTGCTGTCGTCCCCGCGCATCGGCGCGGTCGGCGGCAAGATGATCCGATCCGATGGCACATTGCGCGAAGCCGGGCGCACCATCTGGCGCGACGGCTGGAGTTCCGGCTATCAGGAAAATCACTCGCCACTGGTGCCGGAGGCTAATTTCGTCCGCGATGTGGATTATTGCTCAACCGATTTCCTGATCGCCCATCGATCGGTATTGCGGGAAGTCAACGGATTCGACCTTGCCCTGGCGAAGGGTGGCTTCCATGACGCCGATCTGTGCGTTCGCATCCGCGACGCGGGCTACCGCACGGTCTATGATCCCATGGCGGTCGTTTACCATCAAAGCGACCGAACCCCGGGCTATGACGCCACCGCGCGGGAGGCATTTGTCAGGAAGCACCGCGACAAGCTGCGCCCCGCCGACGATGCCGATTCCCGAACCCGCTTGTCCGCCCGGTCCGTCGGCCAGGCACGCCGGCGGGTCTTGTTCATCGAAAACCGGCTGCCGCTGCGCCGCCTGGGGTCGGGGTATGTCCGGTCCAACGACATCATCAGCGCAATGGCCGAACTCGGCTATCAGGTCAGCGTCTATCCAATTCATTGCAACGACCTGAACCTGGCCGCGGTGTATGGAGATTTTCCCGACACGGTGGAGGTTTTCCACGACCGCGGGCACGACGGTCTGGAATCGTTCCTGCAAGCCCGGCGCGACTACTACAACACCATCTGGATCGCTCGGAACCACAACCTGGACATCCTCCGCCCGATACTCGAACGATGCGGCGCCGATGTGCCCGGCGGCGTGCGGGTCGTGCTGGATACCGAAGCCATCGTCGCCAACCGGGAGGCGCAGATTCACGCCGCCAGCGGCCAGTCCGGACCGTTCCCCCTGGACCAGGCGGTGCGGGCCGAACTCCGGAACGCGCCTTACGCCCAGACCGTGCTGGCGGTCACCGCGCACGAAGCCGGCCAACTGCGCGCGCTGGGTCTGCCGGATGTGCGCGTGCTGGGGCATGTGCGGCCCCTGGCGCTGACCACCCGGGAATGGGACCAGCGCGCTGGCCTGCTGTTCGTGGGCGCGATGCACGGGACCGAATCGCCAAACTTCGACTCCATGTGCTGGTTCGTCGATAACGTGCTGCCGCTGATCGAGCGGCAGTTGGGGTATGAGACCCGGTTGACCATCGCCGGGTTTACCTCCGGAGGCGCCGATCTGTCGCGCTTCGCCGACAACCCGCGCATCACCTTGCGCGGGGAGGTTGCCGACGTCACCCCCTTGTATAATGCCCACCGTGTGTTCGTCGCCCCGACCCGGTTTGCCGCCGGACTGCCGTATAAGGTGCATGAGGCAGCGTCGTTCGGGCTGCCGGTGGTTGCGACCGAGGTGCTGCGCCGACAGTTGGGGTGGCAGGATGGCCAGGCCCTGCTGGCTGCTGACGTGACAGACCCGGAAGCATTCGCCGCCCGGGTGGTGGCGCTGTACCGGGACCAGGCGCTGTGGCACCATATCCGCTCCGCCGCCGCGGAGCGTGTGCGGATTGAATGTGGTCGTGGCCCGTTTGGACGGATTGTGGCCGGGGTTTTGGGGTAGGGACGCTGGCGGGCGTACGGCTTTGACCGGAGCGCAAAAGCCCCCTATCTCTATAGCCTTACCTAGGCTTCAAACCCCGGTTCGATTGCCACCCATTAGTAAATCAGGTTCTACGCTCGATGACGATAAATGGTTTTGTGGATGCCGTGGAACCCTTCCAGATCAGGGGCTGGGTTCAGGACAAGGCTGATCCACATCGTAGCGTAACAGTCGAAATATTGGTGCATGGTAAGAGCATTGGGAGAGTCGATGCCTCTCTGTATCGTAAGGACCTGGAGCAGAGCGGGATAGGCTCCGGAGACCATGCGTTCATCTTCAATTTCGATAAGCGGTTAGAGCCGGCCGATCTTCGCCATGTGACGGCCCGGGCATACCGGCGCGATGGTTCGTTTGAGGCGATAATGGTCGCCGAGCGGGCCGGGGTCGAAGTTCCTGTCGTGTCCAACCCGACTTTGCGCTTCGAAGGGATATCCGCGGACCCGAACCAACATCCGGTCTTTGTGTTAGGCGCTGCGAGATCCGGGACGAGCGCGGTAGCTCAGGCGTTGCTGAAGTTGGCCCGGTTCAGCGGCCACCAGGAAGGCCACTTGCTGGATTTGATGGCGCATTTTTCGGTCGCGTTGAACAAATTCTATATCGAAAAGACTGATGAACGCGCCCCTGGCAAGGACACGACTGTATCGCTCGTTCCGAAAGAATTTTTCCAAGGAAAACTGGGCGAGATTTTTATCGAACTCATTCGCCGGATCTTCCCGAGCGGGTCTTGGATCGATAAGACCCCCAACTCCAACATGATTTATCTGGCGCCTCGTTTCCGGGAAATTTGGCCCAACAGCCGTTTCATCTTCATGAAACGCCGGTTTCTGGAAAACGTGGCATCGCGGAATGTCAAATTCCCGGGCCAGGGGTTTGAGCATCACAGCGGCGAATGGAACCGTGTGATGACAGCTTGGCTTGGCGTGCGGGACCAGCTTAAGGGCGCTGCCATCGAAATCGACCAGCGGTTTCTGCTGGAAAGCCCCGATCAGGCGAGCAAGGCAATCAAGACGCTACTCGGCTTGACTGATGTCGAGGCGACGCGGATTCATCAGGCCTTCCAGTATGACCATCCGGAGCGGACGTCGAACAAAAGGGCGGCCGATTTGGATATCGGGAAAATGGGGTGGCAGGAGGAGCAGATGCAATGCTTCCGCCAAACCTGCGCCGAGACCATGGCGTTGTTCGGTTATAGTACCAATTCGGACTACTATTTGCCGGGCCAGGGAGGAAACGGATTGGTGTTGGTCTGATACCCGCACCTGCCGGTGGCGACAGGGCGCGGGTTTACAGGTAAATCGACCGAACCGTCCGGATGGCGTGCTCGGTTGCGGCCAGCGGGTCATTTGCCTGTTCCCGCATTTCGATCGACAGCCATCGATCATAGCCAGCGGCGCGCAAGGCAGCAGCGGCGTCTTGATGATTAGCCAGCGGATCCTGAAAATCGCCTAGCTGCGGTTGCGCGGCATGGAAATGGCACAATAGGTCCCTTGCTGCTTCGATAGCATCCTCGATCGCGTCGCCATTCAAAGAAACGCAGCCCGTATCAAGGTGAACCCGCACCCCCGGATGGTCAACATCCCGCACCATCCGAACCACATCCGCCCAGGATGTCAGAAAATCACCGCCGTAAATCGGAGGCACCGGTTCGATGCCAATGATCACGCCGGACGCGATCGTAATCTCCCCCAAGTGCCGAAACCGGTCCCGGGCAATGGCCCATGCCCGATCCGGGTCCATGTCGCCCCGCAGCCGGTTACGCGGCGATCCGAAAACCAGCACCCCGGCCCCCAGGGCCGAACCGATCCCCCCAACTTGGCGCATGTGTTCGACCATGCCGCCATATGCGGCGCCGTCGCCTAACAATTGCAGCTCCGGCCGGCCAAATAGCACGGCCTGCAGCGAACTAACGACCAGCCCGGCAGCTTCCACCCGCGCCCGGTATCGGGACAGCATCGCATCCCCGATCTCGTCCCACGCCGCCAGCCGAGTCGGCGCGACCTCCACCCCCTGAACACCCAGGCCCGCCAGACGATCGAACGCCTGCTCGTCCTGCACCGACGGCCACGCCAGATTGGAAATCGCCAGGCGCATCGCTAGTGCCCCGCCTCGGCCAGAAACGCCGCCATTTCATCCAACACCGCCGCGGCGCCCAGGTGATACCCGCCCTGTCCGCCCAGCACCGAGTCGTAAACCGACCGCAAATCGTAACGCGGCGGCGTGGCAACCGGGGCGGCGATCGCAACCCCGGGGAAGAACCGCGACCGGATCGCTTCCATCGTCACCGGTTCCGCCGTCACGTTCACCAGCCGCAGGCCCGCATCCACCAGCGTCTGCAAATCCGCGCCCAGCCGACGCAGCGGATACCACTGGAACGCCGCATTCGGAACGATCCGATCCGTCATATTCAACGTCATCAGATCGAACAGCGCGTTCTTCTTCAACCCCGTCCCGAACAGCGCCGGCAACCGGACGATCGTATGCGACGGAAACCGCTCCGCCACAAACGCCTCCAGCGCCAGCCGATGCAACCCGTACGGATGCAATCCCTCGGTCGGCGGAGCATCCCGTTCGGTCTGCCCGTTCGGGTCGCGATACACATCGATGGTGGAGATCAGCACGAAATGCTTGGCCGACACAGTGGCCAAACGATCCGTCAGGCGCGCGATCCCCTGCCGATCCGCCTCTGGTTCCTTATTCGCCAGCCACTTCACCGCCGACACGCCGGCACAGACGATCTGATCGAACGACTGGCCGTCGATCTGGCCGATGTTGCGGGAGTTGAAGGTCGCATCGAAATCGCATTGCCGCAGCAGCGTGCTGCCAACGAAGCCAGTGTGGCCGATCAGTGCCCGCCCGCCCATGGCCTAAACCGCCGCCATGGAGGCTGCCGACCGCAGCACTTCCTGCCGCAGGCTGCCGCCGTCCGATGCCGGCGGCTCATCCGGCATCGCTTCGATCAGCGACAGGATCCGCTCCACGGCGACGAAAATCGTGTCGATCTTGCCGGACATCACCGAAAACACCCTTCCGCCTTTATAAACATAGCAACTGCGGTCGTCGAAACTGCCGACCGGCTTGGTTTTGATCGAAAGCTGCGGGCCGATGTACCGGAACACCTCCTTGAAGCCCGGGACGTAGCGCATCGCCTGCTCCTCCATCAGTTCCACCTTCCGCGCGATCAATGCCGGATCGAGCGTGTCGAGCGCAGCCCGAGCCTCCGCGCCGGAGGTATAACGGCCGAGCGGGGTGTGCGGGACGCTGGAGAGGGTGTAAAGGCCGGGATCCTCGGTCGGGTAGATCGAACACAGCGGGCCATCGACCATGGTAATGGCGGGAAACTCAGTGTTCGCCTCATAATATAATAGCAACGTCGGCTCATAGAACAGGTCGATCGGCGGCTTGGTGAAGTGTCCCCAGGTCGCGTCGATCATGAAATCGTAACGCTGTCCGTCGATATGGACCGCATCGGCGGTTTCCCGGATCGATTCGATCCGATGCCCCAGCGCCAGATTGCCGCTAAGCCGTTCGGCGAAATATCGCCGGGCCCGGTCGATCAGCAGCACCCGTTCCGGCGCCAGCAGGCAGCCTTCCAGGTTGGCGAGCATCGGGGGATGGTCATACAGCTCGGTGAATTCGATGCCGGACGATGTCATGATCAGCTTATAGGTCAGGAAGTCGATCAGCGAGTCGCCGCGCGGGACGGCATAGATGTTTTCCGCGATCGGGCGGCTGAGGCCGGGATAGCGTTCGACGAAGCGGGAAAAACCCTCCCGCGATTGCATGCGCGTGCCGTAATGGCGTGGGTAATGGAACCCCAGATGCAGGCGGAACTGGTTGTTGCCCGACGCCAGATGCATCAACCGCTTCTGTTGTTCGAACAGCGTCACGCCGAACCCCAGGGCTCGGAGGGAGGAGGCAATATGACAGCCGTACCAGCCGCCACCGACGATCGCGAAGGAAAGGGACATGGGGGTCTTTTATCCCCCGGGTAGGCTCCGAACAATGCTTTTTCGATGTGTCTGACACGGGAGTATCCCTATCCCTTATAAGGGCAAGAGCATCCGGGCAAACTGTCAGAAACCGGTCTGGCGGTGGGCGAAGACACAGTTGATGAGGTAGTTTGTATGTTGCTGGCTTCCATACTGAATGGGATACGCGATTGGCGGGACCGCCGTGCGGCAATGTCCTATCTGCGCCGCGTGGAACGCGACGATGAGCCATATCGGATGATGAAAACTCTTGCCCTTGTTGAAGAAGTCAAAGCGGCAGCATTCTGTGTGGACAAAGACGGAGTTTTGGAAGCATTCACAAAACTGCAAAATCATTCTAACGACGCGGCGATTAGCTCGGTGACGGCCATTCGAGGATTATTGGCTGTAGAACTACTCGACCTTGCTGAGACGGTCTTGCAACAAGGCCTGCG
>JAKBCJ010000030.1 GCA_021807975.1 Pseudomonadota bacterium
CGCTGCTGGACGGATGCGCCAATATCGGGACGGTGGACTTCCGGCGCGACTTCGCGTTCCACAAGGAATTCGCCATCATGGTGCTGCCGAAACTTTGCGGCATCGTGGCGGCGATCGCGGCGGCGGTGCTAACCCACTCCTACATCGCCATGCTGTGCGGGATGGGCGTCAACCGGACGCTGCGGATGGTCCTGAGCTATGTGATGCATCCGTTCCGGCCCCGGCTGTCGCTCCGGGCGTGGCGCGGGTTGGCGGGGTATTCGCTGTGGACGTTCGTGCTGTCGCTGGCGGTGCTGCTCCGCGACCGGGCGGACACCCTGCTGCTGGGCCGGCTGATGAACACCGCCTCGGTCGGGTTCTACTCCGTGGGGGCGGAGATCGCGGCCCTGCCGACAACGGAACTGATCGAGCCCCTGGGTCGCGCGGCATTTTCCGGTTTTGCGGCGGGACGGCAGCAGAACACCGCGCCCGGCGAGACCTTCCTGCGGCTGATCGGATCGGCCGCGCTGCTGACCCTGCCGGCCGGTGTCGGGCTGTCGCTGGTGGCGGCACCGCTGGTCGCCCTGGCGTTTGGGCCGGGGTGGGAACAGGCGGTGCCGGTGCTGCGCATCCTGTCGCTGGGTTTCACCATCATGGTGTTCGGCCATCTGAGCCTGCATTTATTGAGCGCCCATGCGCTGCTGGGCCGGCTGGTGGGGATTACCCTGGCAGGTGCGGCGGTCCGCGTGGCAATGCTGGCGGTTTTGATCCCCGCCTATGGGTTGCGGGGCGCGGCGGCCGGCGCGGCAATCGGGGTGCTGACCGAACAGATCCTGACCGTGGGCACGGCGTTGCGCAGGTTCAGACTCGGGATCGGCGATCTGGCCCGCGGAGTCGCTCGGCCGGCCGCCGCCACTCTGGCGATGGCCGGTGTCCTGACTTGGAGCGGCTTCGGCTGGCGGGACGACGACAGCGTCCTGGCGCTGGTACAAGCGGTCGCCGCCGGCGCCCTGACATACACCGCTGTGCTGGCGGGAAGCTGGCTGGCAGCGGGCCGGCCGAACGGGGCGGAGCGCGATGTGCTGGCGTTGCTTCGGCGCGTCCGCTGACCGGGCGGCACGACGGCTTTCTTGTTCACAACCACAATAGCCCGGCGAGGCGACTCGCCAAAGCGGGGTAGGATGTTCGGATGCAGCCATCCCGCCCGATCGAAACCGATATCGTCCTGCTTGGCGCCGGACACGCCCATGTAGAGGTACTGCGCCGCTTCGCGATCCGGCCAGAGCCAGGCGTCAGGCTGACACTGATCGGACGGGAACCGGAGACGCCATACTCCGGCATGCTGCCAGGGCTGATCCGGAGCGAATATACCCATCAGGACGCCCACATAGACTTGGCGCCGCTGGCCACGATGGCCAACGCCCGGCTGATCCTGGCAGCCGCGACCGGTTTCGACCCGGTAAGCCGGACGGTGCAGGTCGCCGGACGGCCGGATGTCCCGTTCGATCTGCTGTCGGTGGACACCGGCGGGGTGCCCGATGTGCCGGGTGGCAACGGGATCCCGGTCAAGCCGATCGGGCTGTTTCTGGATCGTCTGCACCGGCTGGAAGCCGAAGCCCGGGCGGGCACAAGGCTCGCGGTGGTGGGCGGCGGGCCGGGCGGCGTGGAACTGGTATTGGCGCTGGCGGCGCGGTTTGCCGGGCAGTTGCGGCTGGTTCTGGTGTCCTCCACCCCCGACCCCCTCGCCGCCGCACCGGCCAACCTCCGCCGCACAGTGCGGGCGGCCCTGGTGGACGCGGGCGTGGAACTGGTCTGCGGCGTGGCCGCGGCCGGGTTTGAAAATGGACGCCTGTTCCTGTCCGACGACAGTTTCATTGAAGTGGAAACGGCGCTGTGGGCGACCGGGGCGAAGGGCGCGGCGTTTCTGGCCGCCTCCGGCGTCGCGTGCGACGCAGCGGGTTGCATCCGGGTCACGCCGGATTTGCGCAGCATCAGCCACGCGGCCGTGTTCGCGGCTGGCGATTGCGCGTCGTTCGAAGGCACCCCAAGACCGAAAGCGGGCGTGTGGGCCGTTCGGGCGGGTGGGCCGTTGGCGGACAATCTGCGGCGCGCCGCGAAGGGGCAGGCGTTGCAGCCATGGAAGCCGCAACGCGACGCGCTGGCGATCCTGGGCCTCGGCAACGGACGTGCCGTGGCGTGGCGGAACGGTATCGGCGTGCATGGCCGGACGGTCGCGCGGCTGAAGGACTGGATCGACCGGCGATGGATGCGCATGTACACCGATATGCGGATGCCGGCCGAATCCGGCGCGCCGATGCGTTGCGGCGGCTGCGGCGCCAAGGTGGCGGCAGGGGTTCTGTCGGGGGCACTGGCAAGCCTGCCACATGCCGACACGCCCGATCTGCTGACCAGCCTGGACGACGCGGCCGTGCTGAAACCGCCCCTCGGCAAGCTGTTGGTCCAATCGGCCGATCACTTTCGCACGTTCCTGGACGATCCATTCGTCTTCGGCCAGATCGCCGCCGCCCACGCATTGTCGGATATCTACGCCATGGGCGGGGCGCCGTGGACCGCACTGGCCATCGCCTCGGTACCATACGCCAGCGGCGGCAAAATGCAGGCCGAGTTGTCGGCGATGCTGCAAGGGGCGAGCGGCATACTGCGCGCGGCCGGTTGCGCCCTGGTCGGCGGTCACAGCGGCGAGGCATCGGAGGCGGCGCTGGGCTTTTCCGTCACCGGACTGGTGGATTCGGGCAAAATCCTGCGCAAGGCGGGGCTTCAGCCGGGCGACCGGCTGATCCTGACCAAGCCTCTGGGCACCGGCATCATACTGGCGGGCCATATGCGGGGCAACGCGCGCGCCGCCTGGCTGATGGCGGCGATCGAGTCCATGCGGACCACCAACGCCGCCGCCGCGGCGATCGGCATGGCGCACCGGCCAAGGGCGGGAACGGACATCACTGGATTTGGACTCGCCGGGCACCTTCAGGAAATGCTGGAGGCATCCGGGGTGGGGGCGGTGTTGCGGCTGGACGCGATCCCTGCCCTGCCCGGTGCCCGGGCACTGGCCGCGCATGGCATCGAAAGCACCCTGGCTCCGGAAAACCGCCGCGTTCTGGGCGGGGAAACCGCGAACACGGCGTTGCTGACCGATCCGCAAACCTCCGGCGGCCTGCTGCTGGGGTTTCCGGCCAACCGAGCGGAACGGTGCTTGGAAGAGTTGTGCGATGCCGGGATCGACGCGGCGATCGTCGGGGAGGTGGAGCCGGCACGCGAGGGCCACCGGCGGATCGCCATCGAGTAAAACCCACCCCGCCAGGATCGCCGATCGCCCGCTCCGGTTCGGTGAAAACTGCCTTTGGCCCATCTTGGTTCCCCGCCAGGATCGCGCTAGGAACGGCGGCTTATCGTCAGGAGCCTCCGCATGACCCGCAGTTACCGTATCGCGTCCATCCCCGCCGACGGCATCGGGCCTGAAGTCATCGAGGCCGGCCTGGAAGTGCTGGACGCGGTGGCATCGAAGGACGGCGGCTTCAAGCTGGCGATCGACCACTACGACTGGGGCTCCAACTGGTACCGTAAACATGGCGAGTTCATGCCGGCCGACGGATTGGCCTGGCTGCGAACCGCGGACGCGATCTACTTCGGCGCCGTGGGCGACCCGAATGTGCCGGACCATATTTCTCTGTGGGGCCTTCGGCTGCAGATCTGCCAGGGGTTCGATCAGTACGCCAATGTCCGTCCGACGCGGATTCTGCCGGGCGTGAGATCGCCGTTGCGCGACATCGGGCCGGGCGATCTGGATTGGGTGATCGTGCGCGAAAACTCCGAGGGCGAGTATGCCGGCCAGGGCGGGCGCACCCATCGCGGGCTGCCGGAGGAAGTCGCCACCGAAACCGCGATTTTCACCCGCCGCGGGGTGGAGCGGATCATGCGCTTCGCCTTCGATATCGCCCGTTCGCGGCCGCGCAAGCACCTGACGGTGGTAACCAAGTCCAACGCCCAGCGCCACGGCATGGTGTTCTGGGATGAAATCGCGGCCCTGGTCAGCCACGACTATAAGGACGTGACGTGGGATAAGGAACTGGTCGATGCAATGACCATGCGGATGGTGCGCAAGCCGCAAACCATCGATACAGTCGTCGCGACAAACCTGCATGCCGACATCCTGTCGGACCTGGCCGCCGCATTGGCCGGATCGTTGGGTATCGCGCCCACCGGCAACATCGATCCGGAACGGCGGTCGCCTTCGATGTTCGAGCCGATCCATGGTTCGGCGTTCGACATCACCGGCAAGGGCATCGCCAACCCGGTCGCGACGTTCTGGACCGGCGCGATGATGCTGGAACACCTGGGGGAGAAGCCGGCCGCCGATCTGCTGATGCGGGCGGTGGAACAGGTGTGCGCGGCGGGGATTTTGTCCCCCGATCTGGGCGGTTCGGCAACGACCAAGGACGTGACCAAGGCTGTCGTGGAAGCGGTTCGGGGTATGAACCGGTAAAATCCGGGGCGCGGGGCATCGTGTATCGGGGGCACCCGGTGTTCCGCGCTAATTCGCAACGATCTCCCCCCGGAACGTATCCGCCACCGCACCGCAAGCGGCGATGCGGACGCAGGGCAGACGATGGACGGTCGGGCCGTGGCGCGATAAGCTGGCTGAAAGCTGCCTTTTGTTGAGCCAATGCCCTGTTTTCCGCCAAAAGGACCACAATTCTCGGGATGTTTATTTTGCAACAGGCCAGTTTGTCTGCCATTGCTGCCGTGGATCGTTGGGAATCCGCCGTTGAAACGGTCGGTGTTGCTCGTTCGGGCGGGCCTGTGAGCAAAGATCGAGTCAGGAGACCCCATGTCCATCGGACACCGTGATTCCCTCGTGGAACGCTCTCGTCCTTCGCAATGGCTTCGCGGTCTGATTGCCGCCGCCGCGGTAACGACCCTGGCCGGACCGGCCCCGGGCGCGAATGCGCCGATCGATGCCTGCGACCGATTGCAGATGGTTGTCTGGGGCATTATCGCGCCCGGCTCAACCTTCGGCTTGATCAAAAACCTGGAAGCGGTGCCCGGCGTCGATCACGTCACGTTCGACCTGCGACATGCGCTTGCCACGATCGAGATTCGCCATGGCGTCACCGTCACCGACAGCCAGTTGCGCACCGCGGTGAAGAGCGCGAGTTACACGCCGCGGGAGATCACCCGACCATCGACCTGCCCCAACCCCGGATCGGACGAATGATCGGGCGTCCCTTGGCCCGCCTTGTTCGGGTCGTCCGACCGACCGTCTTGCTGATTGTGCTGCTTCTGCTGTCCAGCCGGGTCAATGCGCAAATCACCTTCCCCGGCGCCTCGCCGGTCTCGGCGGGGAACCTCGTTATGGTCCTGAAGCCAGAGACATTCGATTACACCGGTGGGGGTTCGAATACTGTCGATAAGAACGTGCTTATCTACGGCGCGTCCCCCAGGCTTGCCATCATCGTGCAGAGCAACAGCTTCGTCTCCAACTCAGCCATCATTACCGAGATGGGCCAGTCACACAGGGTCATCGCCAACGGGTTCGGCGACACTCTGATCCAACCGCGTTACACGATTTTTCAGCAGGACGGCCCCGGTTCAACCTTCCGCATCGCCCCTTATATCGGGGCTGTTCTGCCAACGGGCGAGGACAATGCCAACAGTCTGATGCCGCGTGGCGGACAACCCGGGACCGGCGCCCTGGCGACGCGGGATGCGATTACGGCGTCTTATCAGACGTTGGACTGGAATGCCGCCGCCGAGGTCGGCTATCAGGCTAACACAGCCGCCGCGGGCTACCGTGTCGGCAATACACTCTTTGCCGATGCTGCATTCCATTACCGGATGTGGCCGCTGGAGCTGGGCGAGGAGGTTGGCGGGGAACTCTATGCGTCCATCGAGGGCAATTATACCTCCAGCATGGCCAACCGGATCGGCGGACAAAGCATTCCCGGGACCGGCGGTCAAACCCTGTTGATGGATCCCGGCATCATTTACACGACACGGCTGTACTCGTTCACCCTGTCGGGTTTTCTGCCGGCCTATCAGCAGATCCGCGACAATGGCAACCGTTTGAATTACGGCCTTCTGGGCGCGTTCCGTTACAGCTTCTTCACATCCAATCACTGGTAGCCCAACGGCCCCGGCGGGCGGGATCAGCGCCAACCGGGAACGGGGCCCCAACCGGAAACGGGGCCCCGCCCTGGAACGGACTATCGAACGGCTCGACCCAAACCAGGCAGAGCCGGCGGCTGACCGGTGGTTATTCCGCGCCCCAGCCGCCGTCGATCACCAGACTCTGACCGGTCATGAACGCCGAGGCCTGGCTCGCCAAAAACACCACCCCTCCGGCCATATCCAGCGGCTTGGCGAAGCGGCCCAGCGGCGTGCGGTCCAGCAGGCGCTTGCCATGCACGTCGTGTTCCAGCAGGCCATGAGTCAGATCGGTGTCCACCCATCCCGGTGCCAGCGTATTCACCCGCACATTGCGCTTCGCCCAGTCGAGCGCGAGCGCCTTGGTGAACATCTCCACCCCGCCTTTCGAGGCGCAGTATGGCGTGGACCGCGGCAACCCGCCGTGACCGGCGACGGAGCTGACATTGATGACCGACCCGCCCTCCCCGATCGCGCCGCCGATATGTTTGCAGCACAGGAACACGCCGGTCAGGTTGACATCGATAATGTCCTGCCATTCCCGCAGCGACGTGCGCTCGATGCCTTTGAAGATGGCGTTGACGCCGGCATTGTTCACCAGCACGTCGATCTTGCCACATCGTTCCAGCACCGCGTCGCGCAGCGCCAGCACCTCCGCCTCCTTCGACACGTCGGCCGTGACCACGATCGCCTTGTCGCCGATCGCGGCCGCGGTTTCCTCCAGCGTGGCGCGCGTGCGCCCGCTGAGCACCACGGTGGCGCCGTGGCGGGCCAGACCCTCCGCCATCCCGCGTCCAATGCCCCGGCCGGCGCCGGTGACCACACAAACCCTGCCGGTCAGATCGAAATCGCTCACCAGTTTGCTCCGTTCCGGGCGATGCGTTGTGCCAGACTCCAGCGATGCACTTCGGACGGGCCGTCGTAGATGCGGAAACCGCGGACCTCGTTGAAGATGCGGGCGACCAGGGTTTCGCCGGTCACGCCCTGCCCGCCCAGCACCTGGACGCAGCGATCGACCACGCGCCACACCGCTTCCGACACGAACACCTTGGACATCGACGATTCGGTGCCGCCGCGCTCACCCTGATCCAGCAGCCAGGCGGTGTGCATGATCGACAGCCGGCTCATGCGGATATCCATCTCATTGTCCGCCAGCATGAACCCGACCGCCTCGTGCCCGATCAGCTTGGAGCCGAACACTTCGCGGCGCAGCGCATAATCGGTGGCGATCTGATGCGCGCGTTTGGCCGCACCCAGCCAGCGCATGCAGTGGGTCAACCGAGCGGGTGCGAGACGCACCTGAGCGTAGCGAAAGCCTTTGCCGGGTTCGCCCAGGATATCGCTGGCGGGAACACGGACGTTGTTGAACCGCATCACCGCATGACCGCCGGCAAACGCCTGATCCAGGCTGTCCATCTGCCGCACGATCTCGATACCCGGCGTGTCCATATCGGCCAGGAACATCGTGGCGTGACCGTCCTCGTCCTTGGCCATGATGATGGCGAAAGCGGCACCCTCGGCCCCGGTGATGAACCACTTGTCGCCGTTGATAACGTAGTGATTGCCGTCCTTGACCGCCGTCGTGCTGAGCGCGGCGGGGTCGGACCCGGCGCCCGGGGCGGGTTCGGTCATGCAGAAGCACGACCGTGTGGCGCCGGACGCCAGCGGACGCAGCCACCGGTCTTTCTGCTCCTTGGAGGCCACCGCCTCCAGCAGGTGCATGTTGCCCTCGTCAGGGGCGAAGATGTGCATCGCGACCGGACCCAGCAGGGAGTAGCCGGATTCCTCGAACACGACGGCTTTACCGACATGGGACAGGCCCAAACCGCCGTATTCAACGCCGACATGCGGTGCGACGAGCCCCTCGGCCGCGGCCAGGGCGACCAGTTCGCGGCGGAACTCTTCGGTGGGGCCGTGGTGGGTCTGGCGGCCGTCGCCCTCCAGCGGAATGATTTTGTCATGGATGAAGGTCCGGGTCCGCTGCTGCAGTTCCAGCAACTCGGGGGACAGGGAGAAATCCATTAGAATGCGCGTCCTTGGGCGATTTCGTGGGTGAATTCCAGGATGCCGGTACCAATACCGGTCAGCGGGGCATAACGCGGCTCTTGGGTTACGCCCGTGCGATAGCGCAAACCCAGTTGCAAAAAGATCACCGCCAGCTTGTACATCGCCAGCACGCGGTGGAAGCGGAAGTCGGACATGTCGCGGCCGGACAGCTTGGCATAGGCCGCCACGGCCTCCTGCCGGGAGCACAGGCAGGCTTCGACCGCCGGCATCTGCGCCATGTCGTGCATGGCCGGCGGGTCGTCGGCGTGGATCCAGTAACTCAGCAGCGTAGCGAAATCGAACAGCGGGTCGCCGCGCGTCCCCTGGTCCCAGTCCACCACCGCTCGGGGTGAAAGATCGTCCGGGTTCAGGATGATGTTGTTGAGTTTGAAATCGTTGTGCAGCAGGCCCGGCGGGCCGTCGGGGACGATGTGCTGTTCAAGCCACGCACCGACCTCGTGGTGCAGCGCATCGGTGCCATCCTCTTGCGCGGCCAGTCCGCGCTTGCGCCAGCCGGACACGCCGCGGGCCAGGAAGCCCTCCGGACGGCCAAGGTCGTCGAGGCCAACCGCCTTGGTGTCCACAGCGTGGATGGCGGCGATGGTTTCCAGCAGCATCGTGGACAGCCGCGCGCCGATCTCCGGCCGGTGAGCCAGCTCGGGCGGCAGGTGCTCGCGGATCACCAGTCCCGGCCGGTATTCGATGATCTGGAAGCGTTGCCCGATGATCGACGGGTCGTCGCACAGATGCAGGCCGCGGGCGATGAAGGGCAGCGCGTCCGGCAGGCGCGACAGGATGCGAAACTCGCGCGCCATGTCGAAGGCGCCGGCGGGCAGTTCGCCCATCGGCGGGCGGCGCAGCACGGCGGGCTTGCCGTCCATCTGAATCAAATAATTCAGGTTCGCCAGACCACCGGCGAACTGGCGCGGCGGCGGATCGGTCTGCAACCGATGGCCATGTTCGGCCAGATAGGCGGCCACGGCGCCCCAATCGAGCGGCACACTGTCGGCGGTGGACCGCAGGCCGGTTTCTGTTGTCACGCTTCCTCCTGCTACTATCGCGGCGACTCAATACAGGAGGACATGAATGACGCAACCGACAGAAGTCAAACGGGCGGCCGTGCTGGGCGCCGGGACGATCGGCGCGAGCTGGGCCGCATGGTTCCTGTCGCGTGGAATCGCCGTGGATGTGTGGGATCCGCGCCCGGAAGCCGAAGCCTATGTGCGCCGGTATGTCGCCGAGGCATGGCCGGCGATGGTTCGGCTGGGGATGACGGCCGACGCGTCGCCGGACGCCTGGCGGTTCCATGCCACGCCGGAAGCCGCGGTGGCGGATGCCGATGTGGTGCAGGAAAATGCCCCTGAACGGCTGCCGGTCAAGCGCGAGCTGTATGCGCGAATCGACGCCGCGCTGCGGCCGGACGCAATCCTGGCGTCCAGCACCTCTGGCCTGATCATGTCGGACATGCAGGCGGGGTTCCGTTCGGCGGCGCGATTCGCCGTTGGGCACCCGTTCAACCCGCCGCATCTGATCCCCCTGGTGGAGGTCGTCGGTGGCCGCGAAACGGCGCCCGGGACGGTGGAATGGTGCCTGGCATTCTACAAACACATCGGCAAGAAGCCGATCCACATCCGCAAGGAAGCCGCCGGCCACCTGGCGAACCGGCTGCAGGCGGCGTTGTGGCGGGAGGCCGTCAGCGCGGTTGTCACCGGCCTGGCCAGCGTGGAGGACGTGGATACCGCGATCAGCGCCGGTCCCGGGTTGCGCTGGGCGGCCATGGGCCCGCACATGACGTTCCATCTGGGCGGAGGGGAGGGCGGCATCGAACACATGCTGGCGCAGTTCAAACCGGTGTTCGAATCGTGGTGGGCGACAATGACCACGCCCGATTTGTCGGAGGCGAATTGCCGCCAGATCGTCGATGGCGTGAAGGCCGAGGCACATGGACGGTCTATCGCCGAACTGACGGCCGCACGGGACGCTGTCCTGCTGCCGCTGCTTGAATTGACAGCCAAACTTGGGTGACCGGATCGCGCCGGCTTAAGCCCCGGGCCCACATCCCGGGCGCCTTGGCATTGCCGTGGCGCCCGGGACGGAAAGGACCGGTCTTCGTTGGCACGTAGTGCGGACCATGCCCGCATATGCGAACCGTTCGAGGCAATCCACCCGCCAGCCGCCGTGGCTGGCTGAACCGTGTGCCGGCTTAGGCGGTTATTTCAATGTGGCCTTCCGCCGAACCGTCGCTTACTTGCTCGGCGTGGTGCTCGCCGATCCATTGGTGGCCTTGGCCTTATGGTGCGTGTGCTTCGCGGCGGTCGTGTGATGGGTCCGCGCCGTTGCGGCCTTGCTGCCGTCGTTCGTTTCGTTCTGGGCGAACGCGGCCCCGGCCGGGATCGTGAGCAGTGACAATGCCAGTAACGCAAAGCGTGATGTCTTACGCATGATCGATATCCTTCAGTCGCATCCGAACAGGGTATACGGACGACAGGGTTATGAGACGCCGTTGGTTTCGATTCGGTCAATCAAACAGCAAGAACCGGTCTTAAAATCGTCCATCGTCCGAATACACACTTATATACGCATACAAGCGGGCAGCGCCAGTTCATGCAGCGGTTTTCACGCCTCGATATCGCCGAAGCGCACCAACACCTGGCCCTCCTGCACCATGTCGCCGCCGGTGCAACTCACCTCCGCCACTACGGTATCGGCGAGCGCGGACAGGCGAAAGACGGTTTTCATCGCCTCCAGCACCACCAGGACCTGGCCGCGGACAACCTGGTCGCCAACCGATGCCAGGACTTGCGTCACCAGACCGGGAATCGGCGCCACCAGCCGGTCGCCGGCGTCTTCCTCCTCCTCCGACGCGGCCATCGGGTCGGGCAGTGTCAGGCGCCATGTCAGGCCGTTATGCCGCAGCGTCACGGTATGGCTATCGACGGTCGCGGCGACGGTCATGAGCACGCCGTCCAGCGACACAAGCAGCCTGCCGGCATCAAGCGGCTGCGCGGCGCCGATGATATCGCCGATCCGCCACGCGCCGCCCTCGCGAACGACCGTTACCGGATAGCGGTTGTCCCCGTCGGCGAACTCCAGCACCCGTGCGGGTGTGGTGTTCAGCCACCACAGGTCGCGGGCATCCCACGGGTCGCCGCTGGCCGGGGTCAGTTCCGTCATCAGGACCGCCAGCGCGGCGGCAGCCAGGATAGCGGGCGGCGGCGCGGCCGGGGGTGCCAGCAGCGTGCCGGCTTCGCGGGCGATAAACCCGGTGTCGATGCCGCCGGCCGCGAAATCGGGGTGCGCGACGAGACGCCCGAGCAGATCGAGGTTGGAGGCGAGTCCGGCGACGGAGCAGTCGGCGAGGGCTTGCCACATTCGCCGCAGCGCGGCTGCGCGCGTCGGCCCGTGGCAGATCAGCTTGGCCAGCATGGCATCGTAGTGGATGGATACGGTGTCGCCGGTGGCGAACCCGGTATCGACGCGCACACCGCCGGTTTCCGGCGGCGTCCGGAACATGGTCAGACGCCCGACCGAGGGGGCGAAGTCGCGCGCCGGGTCCTCGGCATAGATACGCGCTTCGATCGCATGGCCGTGGATGGCGATGTCTGACTGGGCGGCCGGCAGCTTTTCGCCGGCCGCGACGCGAAGCTGCCATTCCACCAGGTCGAAGCCGGTGATCGCCTCGGTGACCGGGTGTTCGACCTGAAGCCTTGTGTTCATTTCCAGGAAGAAGAACCCATCGGCATCGACCACGAATTCCACCGTGCCGGCGCCGACATAGCCGACCGCCAGGGCGGCGGCGACGGCCGCCTGGCCCATTTCCTGGCGCCTTGCTTCGGACAAACCGGGCGCGGGCGCTTCCTCCAGAACCTTCTGGTGGCGGCGCTGGGCGGAACAGTCACGCTCGAACAGATGCACCGCATTGCCCATCGTGTCGGCGAAAACCTGCACCTCGATATGGCGGGGGCGTTGCAGATAGCGTTCGATCAGCACGCGGTCGTCGCCGAAGGCAGACGCGGCTTCCTGGCGGGCGGACCCCAGGGCGGCGGCGAATTCGTCGCGGGCATAAACCACCCGCATGCCGCGGCCGCCGCCGCCGGACACGGCCTTGATGACCACGGGATAGCCGATGCGGGTCGCCTGTTCCTCCAGGAACGCCGGTTCCTGGCGATCGCCGTGGTAGCCCGGCAGCAGTGGCACCGCGGATTTTTCCATCAGCGCCTTGGCGGCGGATTTAGACCCCATGGCACGCATCGCCGACGCGGGCGGACCGACGAAGGTAATGCCGGCAGCGGCGCAGGCTTCGGCGAAAGCGGGGTTTTCCGACAGGAAGCCATAGCCTGGGTGGATCGCGTCGGCTCCGGCCCGCAGCGCCGTTTCGATGATCCGGGGAATGTTCAAATAACTCTCCCGCACCGCCGCCGGCCCGATCGGATACGCCCGGTCGGCTGCCTGAACGTGCAGCGCGTTGGCGTCGGCGTCCGAATAGACAGCGATGGTTTCGATGCCCAGGCGGCGCCCGGTGCGGGCGATGCGGCAGGCGATTTCGCCACGGTTGGCGATCAGAAGGGTGCGAAACATGACGGCTACATCCGGAACACGCCGAAGCGCGTTTCCCGCAGGGGTTTATTGAGGGCGGCGGACAGCGACAGGCCCAGCACGCGGCGGGAATCGGCGGGATCGATAATGCCGTCGTCCCACAGCCGGGCACTGGCATAATAAGGGTGGCCCTGCTGATCGTATTGCGCCCGGATCGGCGCCTTGAAGGCGTCCTCCTGCTCCTTCGTCCAGTCGGCGGAACCGCTGCGCACGGTGGCCAGCACCCCGGCCGCCTGTTCGCCGCCCATGACGGAGATTCGGGCGTTCGGCCACATATAAAGGAAGCGCGGGTCGTAGGCGCGCCCGCACATGCCATAGTTGCCGGCGCCGTAGCTGCCGCCGATGACCATGGTGATCTTCGGCACCGCTGTGGTGGAAACGGCGGTGACCAGTTTCGCGCCATCCTTGGCAATGCCGCCGGATTCGTATTTGCGGCCAACCATGAAGCCGGCGATGTTTTGCAGGAAAATCAGCGGAATATTGCGCTGACTGCACAACTCGATGAAATGCGCGCCTTTCAGCGAGGATTCCGAGAACAGAATGCCGTTGTTGGCGACTATCCCGACCTTATAGCCGTACAGATGGGCGAAGCCGCACACCAGCGTGGTGCCGTACAGCTTCTTGAACTCATCGAAGTCGCTGCCATCGACGATCCGGGCGATGACCTCGCGCACGTCGTAGGGCGCACGCAGATCGACGGGGACGACGCCGCGCAGTTCCGCCGGGTCGTATTTCGGCGGTTCGGGGGCCTTCGCCGCCGGGATGACCGGCTTGGCGCGGTTCAGCCCGGCGACGATGCGGCGGCAGATCGACAGCGCATGGTGGTCGTTGCGGGCATAATGATCGACGACGCCGGAGGTACGGGCATGGACATCGGCGCCGCCCAGGTCCTCGGCCGAGACGATCTCCCCGGTCGCGGCCTGCACCAGCGGCGGGCCGCCCAGGAAGATCGTGCCCTGCTTGCGGACGATGATGCTCTCGTCGCTCATGGCCGGGACATAGGCGCCGCCCGCGGTGCAGGAGCCCATGACGACGGCGATTTGCGGAATGCCCTCGGCGGACATGTTGGCCTGGTTGAAGAAGATGCGGCCGAAATGCTCCCGGTCGGGGAAAATTTCGTCCTGCAGCGGCAGGAAGGCACCGCCGGAGTCCACGAGATAGAGACATGGCAGGTTGTTGGCGCGCGCGATTTCCTGCGCCCGCAGGTGCTTCTTCACCGTCATCGGGAAATAGGTGCCGCCTTTGACGGTGGCATCGTTGGCGACGATGACACATTCCCGGCCCGATACGCGGCCGATGCCGGTGACGATGCCGGCGGCGGGAACATCGCCCCCGTACAGTCCGTATGCCGCGAGCTGCGAGAACTCCAGGAACGGGGAGCCGGGATCGATCAACGCGGCGACCCGCTCGCGCGGCAGCAGCTTGCCGCGGGCGGTATGACGGTCCCGGGCCGTTGCCCCCCCGCCCTGCGCCGCGGCGGCGACCTTTTCGCGCAGGTCGGCGACCAGGGCGCCCATAGCGGCGGCGTTGGCGGCGAAGTCCTCGGATCGGGAATTCAGGTTGGATCGGAGCATGTTGGCCTGTCGGGCGGTGATGAAGTCAGGACGGTGTACAGCCGGTTGGGACCGCGCGCTACTCCCGGGGAATCGCCGTTCCGGCAGGGCGTTGAGGGGCTGCGACACGGGCTTGTCACATTTCGGTTTTTCATGTGGTACAAAAGCATCATGCGTCTTTCTTGCCAAAATCCAGGACTAACCGTGCCGCGGCAGCCCCGGCGGGCTTTTTTAATCGCAATCGAAAGTTAGATGAAGGTTTTTTTATTCTGCATGAGATTGACTGTAATATCCGGGTAATGTCCGGTGCGTCGGCGAACGCGCGGCGGGTTCGTCAGTGCGCCGCGTGGAAACGGATCGAGGGGGCTTTTGACATGAAAAGTAACGACGTAACACGATCATCGGATCAGCTTACGAGCGACGGTTCTGCCGTGTTCTCGCGCCTGCGGTCTGCCCGCAAGCCGCTGACAGGCATGGGCGTTGTGGCAGCACTGGGCATTATGCTGTCCGCCTGCACGAACCCCGGAACCGCTGCGCTTGGGACCGACGTGCCCCTGAAGAAGGCGCCGGAGCTGGCTGGTGCGGCGACGCCGGATGTGCGGATTTGGCGGTCTCCTGACCTGACCCAATCGGAGCGCGCTTCGACCGCTTATATGATTCCGCCCGTCACGGTCTATCGCGGCAAAGGGTCGTCCTACTCCGATCTCAGCGCCGCACAGGTCGATCAGGTCGCCGCTATGCTGACGTCGGACGTTCGCCAGGAGATGGGCCGTCACTTCAAGATCGTCAACCAGCCTGGACCGGGCGTGACGACGATCTCGCTGATTCTGGCTAAGATCACGCCTCCTCATGCCGATTACAGTGCCGAGGGACCGAGCGGGATTCCCGCGACGCTGGTGGGTATGCCGGAAGGTCCGGGAACGACAGCTGGCACTTTGACGGTGTCGGGCAAGTTCACATCTTCCCAGACCGGCAAGCTGCTGGTTGGGTTTGTTGCACCCGTCAGCCCGGACGTGATGGACCTGCCGCGCCCCGGCACCCCGGCCCGGGCGCTGGGCTTTGCTGAAGCGGCCAGCCACCAGTTTGCCAACGATTTGGTAAACGGGATCATCCGCCAGCGCGCGCTCGCTGGTTTGCCAACCTCTAAGTAGGCGGAACCTCCGGCCCGCCCCTGACGGCGCGGGCCGGCCGCTAGCAAGACTGACCACAAGCTGTAATGGCCGGCGACGGTCCAAAAGGAGAATAGTATGAGTAAGATGCGCTATAGTTTGGGGCTGACCGCGGCTGCCGCCGTGTATGCCCTGGCTGGCATTGCGTCCCCCGCCAGCGCCCAGACGGCCG
This sequence comes from Pseudomonadota bacterium, assembly GCA_021807975.1. Lineage (GTDB taxonomy): Bacteria > Pseudomonadota > Alphaproteobacteria > Acetobacterales > Acetobacteraceae > Rhodopila. The sequence continues at coordinate 15,678 of JAKBCJ010000030.1, forward strand.
ACCAGGCTGCCCCGGCGACCGGCTTGGTCGGTGCGTATGACCAGATCGTGTCGTTCGGCCAGAGTCTGGCGCAGAAGGGCGTGTACCTGAACCTCGTGTTCGACGAAAACATCGGTGCGCTGCTGGCTGGCGGCGTCAAGACGGGCGTAGCACCGGTTGACCAGATCAGCGGCTCCGCGGTGTTCGATCTGCAAACCATCCTGGGCCTGAAGGGCGCGTCGATCCATATCGGCTTCGACCAACGCGGCGGCGCCGGCGGCCCGCAGGGTCTTGGCGGTCCGGGCGGCATCGCTGGCACCAGCGTGCTGATGCAGTCCGACGCTGAATCGCTTCGCTTCGGCCTGGCGGAATTGTACTGGGAACAGGGCTTCGATAACGATCGCCTGGACTTCAAACTGGGCCGCACGCAGCCTACCACCGACTTCCTGTTCAACGACATTTCCTGCGCATTCATCAGCAGCATCATGTGCGCGCAGCCGGGCTCTTTCTACCTCAGCAACAACAGCTCGCCTTATGGCTACGCCCAGTGGGGCGGTCGGGTGAACTTCCAGGTTACGCCGCAGACCTATATCCGCGCTGGTATGTATAACGAAGATCCCAGCCAGACGGGCTTCAACTACAGTGGCACGAACTGGAATACCGAACACTCGGTCGGTGTGTTCTCGGTATTGCAGATCGGCTACAAGACGTCGTTCGCAAATGCCCGTTTGCCGTCCGACTACTACATCGGCATGTATAACGACAGCTCGTCCTACACGGCGGCCAATGGGTCGATCGCGTATGGCCGTCAGTCGTACTATGCATGGGCCGAGCAGGCTTTGTGGCGTCCGGATCGTGCGACCAAGCAGAGCTTGACCGCGTTCGCCAGCGTTGAAACGTTCAGCCAGGGTGCCCCGTTCTACGGCCAGTACACCGCTGGTATCTGGGATCGTGCCCCGTTCGGCACCGCACGGCCCGGCGACGCTTTCGGCATCATGGCATCGCTGTATAAGCACAACGTCGGTGTCGCGACTCAGCAGGGCTATACTGGCGCCAGGAACGATCAGTGGGCATTTGAAGCGGACTATGACTTCGCTGTCGCTCGCGGCCTGACGATCGCGCCGTATGTCCAGTACGTCGCGAACCCGGATAACCCCTCCGGCCAGCCGAACTACTCCTCGGGTTCCAAGAACTTGAACAACGACGTCGTCGTTGGTCTTCAGTTCATCCTGAACCTGGGTGCGATGTTCCAGATGCCGGAATTCGTCGCTCACTAACACTTGCTGGCCTAACCAAAGAGTCCCGGGTATGGCGGTTGCCGTGTCCGGGACTTTTTTGTTGCACAGGGATCGCGGCAAAAGCGGACTCCGCCGGCCGGACATACGGCACCGCCGACGCGGTGATTGCATGATTTCGATTTTCAGCATGGCACGCAGCGTGCCGAAGCCGCCCACCACCGGTTCTGGAACAGCGAGGCGATTCGTCAGTTTTTCCTGCCGACGATGCAGGGTCCGCTATTCGTTACGGAAACGGCCTAGTTATATCCCCAGAAGCCGCCGAAACCGTTCCCGGTGTTGGCACCATTGCTGGGGCCATAATTGGTTCCCGTTGTGGTCACGCCTACACCGGTCGTTTTATCAGGCGTCGGCCCCAGCGTCACGGGCGGCGCGGGCGACTTCCCGGGTCCGGTAATGCCGTAATCGGCGGGATTTCCGGAACAGGCTGTCAACAGGGACAACAGACCAAGAGCTATGATCGTGCGCATAAGCGTACATTGCACCAGTGCCTGCCGGTCTGTCTATGCGCTGGATCGCTGTTGGGCGGCGTTGTTCGGGCGTGGCGGGCCCTATGTTTGGCGGTCCCGATCGGCGGTTCGGAGGGCCGCGCCGATATCGGCATTGATGGCTGGCCGGGGGTGTCATCTGTATATTGCTGCTACACTCCCCATCCCCGAATACGACGACACCGAACTCCTGCATCGCAACCTCGCCGCCGCTGCCCGCCGGGCCGAAGCCGTTGCCGCCCTCGTTTCCCTGACCGAAGCCCAGCACTTTACCGCCAAGCGCCGTGCCATCCGCGCCGCCCTCGCCGAAGACGGCGTCGCGGCAGAGATCGAGGCGTTGGTCGATGCACTACTGCCGTCATGACGCGGATACTTCGGGCGGTTGCCGCCGTCGCCATCGTCAACTTTGTCTCCTTTGTTATCATAGCAGTTCTAATCGGCGACGCTGGCAATGGAAAGATCGCAAGCGGCCACTACTTCCTCGCCAGCCATGCGGGGCTCACCGAAGTTAGCGCGGCTGTATTCACTTACAGTCAGTGGCATTCCCGAAGTCTGTTCGTGACGCATCCCCTTGGGATGATCGCCATTGGCTGGATTTCTTTTCGCCGGAAGCGCCGCCAGAGACCATCACCCTGAGCGGCGGTCCATTCGCTCATCGGAACAAAGCGTTCAATCCCGCTCCGTCAGGACCCGCCCGCGCCAATCGGCCAGTGTATCGGCCAGCGTCGTGTCCCATGGAATGGAAGGCGCCCAGCCCAGCAGTGACCGGATCAACCCGGCATCGCCGGTGGCGACGGGGATCTCGGACCGCCGCAGGCGGCTGTCTTCGGTCTGGATCGCGGCCCGCGTCCCGCCGATCGCCAGCAGATCGGCCAGGATATCGCCAATCCGGCGCGGCGTGCCGGAGGCGATGTTGAGGATGGTCCCGGGCGCCAGATCGGCGGCCCCCGTCAGGCACAGCGCGTAAGCGGCGCAGACATCGCGGACATCCAGGAAATCGCGCACCGGGTCCAGCGCGCCCACGCGCAGCACCGGCGGCTGCAACCCGGCGGCGATCCGGGCAACCTGACGGGCGAACGCCGCCACCACGAACGCGGCCGACTGCCCGGGGCCGGTATGGTTGAACGGTCGCGCCCGGATCACCCGCAGGCCCTCCCCGGCCATCGCGCCCAACGCCAGATCAGCGGCGGCCTTGGTGGCGCCATAGGTGTTCATCGGCGCCAGCGCGGTCGCTTCCGTCGCCGGGACGCCGGATTGGAAGCCGCGCCCATAAGCATCGGCGCTGGAGGGAAACAACAGCACGCACGTGGGCGCATAGTTCATTAGCGCCCGCGCCAGGGCCAGCGTGCCGGACAGGTTGACCAGCCATGCGGCGTCGGGGTCCTGCTGGGCCACCGGAATGGCGGCGATCGCGGCCAGATGGATGCAGGCGTCCGGCGGGTCCGCCTGGATGGCGGTTCGGATGGCGGCGTGGTCGCTCAGGTCGAACCGCCCCCGGACCACCGCCGCGCGGGGAAAGGCAGCGGCCAGCACCGGCAGCAGATGGGTGCCGACGAAGCCCCCTGCCCCGGTGACCAGAATCCGGCGGTACACGGGTCAGGCGGCCATGCGGACGCTATGGCGAACCAGATCGGCCTCGATCATTTCGGCGATCATGTCCTCCAGCGAGGTTTGGGCGGTCCATCCCAGCACGCGCCTCGCCTTGCCGGCGTCGCCCAGCAGCACATCGACTTCAGCCGGACGGATCAGATCGTTGCGGCACTGGATATGATCCTCGGGGTTCAGCCCGACATAGCCGAACGCGATATTGCACAATTGCTGGATGGACGTGGTGCGCCCGGTCGCGATCACGTAGTCGGACGGCACATCCTGCTGCAGCATCATCCACATCGCCTGCACATAGT
>JAKBCJ010000031.1 GCA_021807975.1 Pseudomonadota bacterium
ACTCGTACAGCATTGACCGCATCCGGGCGCCGAAACGGTCCATGGACAAGGAGAACATCGACCGCCCGGCGATATCCAGCGCCAGATTCTGCATCGTGGTCAGCAGATCGATCGGCTTGCCGGCGGTCGCCCGCAAGCTGTCAATGGCCTGTTCCGTGCTGCCAACGATATGGCGGGCCAGCATCGGCATCACCCGCGGCCCCAGCGCCGGGGCAACGGTGCGGCGTTGCAACTTCCAGGCATCGCCCTCACTCAGCAGCAGACCTTCCCCGGTGATCGGGCGCAGGATGCGGATAGACGCCGGGGAGCGGCGGAAATTCCCCGGATTGGCCACCAGCACATGGTGAATGGCCTCTGGCGTATTCAGCAGAACACTGGTCTGGCCGAGGGATTTTCGGATGGTGAAGTCGTCGCGATACGCCGCTTTGGGCCAGATTGTCAGCGCATTGGTGCGGATCGCGCGCAGGAACGCCGCCGCCCCCAGCGGAGCCTCCGGCACGGCCGGCACCGGGGGACGCAGCGTCAGGGACATGGCGATGTCCATCTATTCGGCTGCCAGATACGCGGGAACCACCGCGCGGCCGGCGGTATCCATCGGTTTCGGCCACCAGCGATGGTCCCACTCGCTGAACAACGGCTCCAACTTCGGCCTCACATGCTCCGCGAACATGCGGGTGTTGTAGCGGCACAGCTCCTTGTTCATGTTCCCGAACTGCAACAGCATCATCAGGTTGCCGACGTTCAGGTTGACCGCGACCTCCCGCAGTTGTTCGGCGACTTCGTCCGGGGAGCCGATGATGACGTAGCCGTTGTCCACGATCGCATCCATTTCGCGGGCCAGGGTATTGAACTTGCTGCCATACTCGGCCGCTTTCGAGACCTGGCTTTGCAGCCCCTTGCGCTGCGTCGCCTCGGTGGAATAACCCGGCGGTGCCGCGAAGCGCGGGTCGATGTGCAGGCAGTTGCCGTAGAAGTATTCGGCGGCCTGACCATACAGATCCATCGCGTGCTGGCGGCTTTCGCCAACGCCGACGAATTGCAGGAAGCCGGCGCGATACGGGTTCCGGTCCTTGCCCAGGCGCGCCATTTCGTCCCAGAAACCGTTCATCGTGGCCTGTCCGATCTTATAGCCGTAATAGGACAGATAGCAGTAAACGTAGTCCATCTCGGCGCACCAATGCCACGTTTCCACCGATCCGCCACCGGGCACCCAGATCGGCGGATGCGGCGCATCCTGCACCGGGCGCGGCCAGATATTGACGTAGCGTTGCTGATTATAGCGCCCGTTGAAGGCGAAGGTGTCCTTGTCGGTCCAGGCGCGCACGACCAGGTCATGGGCCTCCAGATACCGCTCCCGCAGCATTGACGGATTCTGACCGTAGGCGAAACAGGTGTCCATCGGCGAGCCGACCGGGAAGCCCGCGATCAGCCGGCCGCCGGAGATGCAGTCGATCATCGCGAACTCCTCGGCAACCCGGGTCGGCGGATTGTACAGCGCCAGGGAGTTTCCCATCACGCACAGCGCGGTGTCGGTGGTCCGTCGGGCGAGGGAGGACGCGATGAGGTTGGGCGAAGGCATCAGGCCGTAGCCGTTGGAGTGATGTTCGTTCACGCAAATCGCGTCGAACCCGACCTCGGCCGCGTATTCAAGCTCGTCCATGAAGTCGTTGTACATCAGGTGCGCCCGCTTGGGGTCGAACAACGAGGAGTGGATATCCACCCAGACCGACGGGTGCTTGCCCCGGAAGTTCTCCGGCAGTTCGGTGTAGGGCATCAGATGGAACCACATCAGCTTCATGGCTTCTTCTCCCTGTTATTTGGCAGGCAACGCGATCCGGCGCCCCGCCCCTTTCGGCAATTCGGCCGGCTTATAGGTCTTTACGGCGTCTTGCAGCGCGGCCTGTTGGTCCGGCGGGAACGGTGCCACACGCCGGATGCCCATGTCGATATGCAACGCCATCAGCTCCTGCACAGCCGAACGTTCGCCGCTGTCGGCGTGGAACATCTCGTGGAAGTAGTGGACCCGCTTGGTGTCAGCGCCCAGCAGCCACGTGCGTACCGTCAGCCGGTCACCCAGATGCACCTCACGCTCATAAATCGTGTGGGTTTCGGCGGTGAAGCAGGAGTTGCCCGACGCCTCCCGATACGCATCGCCGATGCCCAGCGCGGTGTACAGCGCGTCGGTCGCGTAATCAAAAACGACCACATAATAAGCCAGATTCATGTGTCCGTTGGAGTCGATCCACTCGGGCCGGACAACATCTCGGTATTCAACGACGGGTTTGCTCATGATGCGGCGCACCTTGTTGGGGAAGCCGGTCTCGGTCAAGTTGCGGCGATGACGAATCCGATACGAGCCGAAGAGCCCGACGGCCTGCCGCCCCGCGAACGCCGCGCGGCCCTGACCACCATCGTGATCGCCATCGCGGTGTCGGTGCTGGCGTCGGTGATCGCCAACATCGCACTGCCGTCGATGGCGAGGGAGTTGCACGCCACACCGGCTGAATCGATCTGGGTGGTGAACGCCTATCAGTTGGCGGTGACGGTGGCGCTGCTGCCGTTGGCGGCACTGGGCGACATCGTCGGCTACCGGCGAATTTACAACTGGGGACTTGTGGTCTTCACCCTGGCGTCTCTGGCCTGTGGATTGGCGGACTCACTGCCGGTGCTGGTCGATGCCCGGGTGCTGCAAGGCCTTGGTTCGGCTGGAATCATGAGCGTGAACACCGCGCTTGTGCGGTTCATCTTCCCCCGTGCATCGCTGGGGCGCGGGATCGGCACGATCGCGCTGGTGGTGGCAACGTGTTCGGCCGCCGGGCCGACGATCGCCGCCGCGATCCTGGCGGTGGCATCGTGGCACTGGCTGTTCCTGGTCAACATTCCATTCGGGATTCTGGCGGCCTGGCTCGCCCTGCGGTCGCTGCCGGACACGCCGAAATCGGGGCACGCGTTCGACCTGACAAGTGCGGCGTTGAACGCGGCTACCTTCGGGTTGCTGCTGATCGGGCTGAATGGCATCGGCCGGGGCCATGCGATTTGGGTAGCGGTGGAACTGCTGGGCGGCGCGGTGGCCGGGGTGGTGTTCATCCGGCGGCAGAACCGAATGACGGAGCCGATGCTGCCGGTCGATCTGTTCCGCAAACCGATCTTCGCATTGTCGGTGGCGACGTCGGTATGCTCGTACAGCGCGCAGACGATCGCCTTCCTGGCCCTGCCATTCTACTTCGCGATTGCCGGCGGGATGTCGCAGTCGCGCATCGGACTGTTGATTACTCCATGGCCGGCGGTCGTGGTGATCGTGGCCCCGATCGCCGGGCGGCTGTCGGACCGGTATCCGGCTGGACTGCTGGGCGGGATGGGTCTGGCGGTGCTGACAGCCGGGCTGCTGCTGATGCTGTCATTACCGCCGGCCCCTCCGTTCATCGACGTGGTGTGGCGCGCGATGGTCTGCGGCATCGGGTTCGGGTTCTTTCAATCGCCGAACAATCGAGCATTGATTTCGGCGGCGCCCAGGTCGCGCAGCGGCGTGGCGAGCGGGGTGCTGTCCACCGCTCGGTTGACCGGCCAAACCATCGGCGGTGTGGCGGTGGCGGTGATTTTCGCGCTGGATCGCGGGAATATTCCCGGCGGCGTCTGGGCCGCGCTGGCCGTGGGGGCGGCGTTCTCGGGGTTAGCGTGCGCGATCAGCTTCCTGCGGCTGACGCAGCCGGAGGCGGGTTAGGCCGCGGTGATACAGGCCGTGCAGGCCGAATTGAGCCGAATGGTCCGGACGGTGCCGCTTCGGGATCGGTTCGCCGCTCGGCGCGCGTCCATCCGCTGCCACCCGCTACCGGGCAGGTCACCGACAAGACGTATTTCGATGAGTTGTCCGGAGGCCTATGACCATTATTGCCGACGCGTCGGCGCTGATCGCCATCATTACTGGCGAGAGCGACGCTGACATGCTCGCCGCTACGCTGGAGGCCGACGATGCACGACGTTGCTCCGCGGTCTCGGTCCGGGAGGCCATGGCAGGCCTCCGCCGATCCCACAGCTTTACGGTCGCGGAGGCTCGCAGCCAGATTGATTTGTTCCTGAATGCCGGCGGCTTCCGGTTCGTCAACATCGGCGAACGGGAATGGAAGACCGCAGCCGAGCCATTCGCCGCATATGGGAAAGAACGCCATCCGGCCGCACACAACATGGGCGATTGTTTCGCCCATGCCTGCGCTCGGTCGAATCAAGCGAAACCACTCTACAAGGGCGACGATTTCGAGCAGACCGACCTTGGGTAGAGCAGCCCGCTTTCCGCGATCAAAACACCTGCTCACCATGCAGGACGATATCCAGCCCTTCCCGCTCCTCCTCCCTGCTGACCCGCAGGCCCACCACCATGTCGGTGATCTTGAGCAGCACCCAACTGGCGGCCGCGCAGTAAACAATCGTGGCGGCCACGCCCACGGCCTGAACCGCAAGTAACGACAGCCCCCCGACATAGGCGCCTGACGGCGCATCCTTCGTGGCGGACAACGGGCCGAACGCGAACCAGCCGGTGGCCAGCGTGCCGAGGATGCCGCCAATGCCGTGCACCCCGAACGCGTCCAGGCTGTCGTCGTAGCCGAAGGCTGCTTTCATCGTGGTTGCTGTCCAGAAGCAAACCGCGCCCGCCACCAGACCAATCGCCAGTGCGGGGCCCGGCAGCACGAAGCCTGCCGCCGGGGTAATCGCCACAAGCCCGGCCACCGCGCCGGAGATTGCGCCCAGCACCGAGGGCTTGCCGCGCAGGAACCACTCGGCGAAGGTCCAGGTCAGTGTCGCGCCCGCCGCGGCGATCTGTGTCACCAGCACCGCCATGCCCGCCCGGCCATTCGCCGCCAGGGCGCCCCCGGAATTGAAGCCCATCCAGCCGATCCACAGCAGCGAGGCGCCGATAACGGCATAGCTCAGGTTCCAAGGTGCCATGTTCTCATGCCCGTAGCCCAGGCGCTTTCCCAGCATCAGCGCGCAAATCAGCCCGGACACGCCGCAGTTGATCTCCACCACCGTGCCGCCGGCGAAGTCCGCAAGCCCCATGGTCGCGAGCCAGCCGGTCGGTGCCCACACCCAATGCGCCAGAGGGGCGTAAACCAGCAGCGACCACAGCGTGAAGAACACCAGCATCGCGGAGAACTTCATCCGGTCGGCGCAGCTTCCGGTGACCACCGCCGGGGTGATGATGGCGAAGGCCATCTGGTACATCAGAAACACGCTCTCAGGAATGGTCGTAGGCTGGGCGTTGGCCGAACCGGCGCCCAGCGTAAACGGCTTGTCCCAGTTGTCCGCCAGACCGTTCAGGAACACGCGCGATAAATCGCCGATCCAGGCGTTGCCGTTGGTGAACGCCAGGGAATAGCCCGCGACTACCCAAACGACCGTCATCGCCGCGCAGAGCATGAACGACTGCATCATGATGGCGAGGACATTCTTCTTCCGGACCATACCGGCATAAAACAGAGCCAGTCCCGGTATGGTCATCAGCAGCACCAGGATAGTACTGACCAGCACCCAGGCGACGTCGCCCGGTTCGACATGTTGCATCGGATATTCCCCCATGGTGGGGGGTGCCAACTCAAGAACCGTGCCACGAATATCGGCCATCGAAGCGCGCGGAAATGGCTGGTTGACTAGTATTTAGGCACACGTTCACGCGCTCGCGAGGACCAAATGACAGGCGAATGATGGCGAGAGATGCGAAACGGCCGCGCTTAAATCTTAAGCAGCCTCGGCCATCTGCCTCGGCCGATAGATCGCGATGTGGGTCGCCTGGATCACCGGGACAGCCTCATTGGCGACCACCATGCAGTCCAGTTCCACCCATTTGTGGCCCTTATGTTCGTAGTTTTTGGTGATCCGGGCTCGCACTGTCAGCGTGTCGCCGACATGGGCAAGCCCGAGGTTGCGCACGGTGCTGCCCATGTGAATCCAGGCCGGCAGGATGACGTTGTGGGTCAGCACCCAGTTGCAACAGCGCAAGATCGTGCCGGTGTGAACGATCTTCTCCTTGCGGTAGAGCGGATCGGTTTCCCGGATATCCAGCAGGTCCTGCGCATGGAACGCCTCGGTCACCGGCAGCGGCGCCATGCCGAGCCAGTCGCCGACCCGCAGGGTGGTTTCGTCGGCGGCAGCGCGTTCGGTGCGCGGTGCCACCGCCTTGTAGCCGCTCAGCGCCGGGGCCGGCCCCGGGTTCGCAGGCAGTGCCGCCCGGCCGGTCGCACACAGCACGCCCTGACTATGAACCGCCAGGGCCATGCCGTCGGCATCCTCGGCCGCCGTGACTTCGGCGATGTCGCCTTCATAGACCGGCTTGCCGAACTTCGCCTCCCCGGTGCCATGTTCCAGCCATGGACGGCCCCAGCGCTGTAGCGGTTGATGCGTCATATAGGCATAGACATTGACGCCACCGACGAAGCCGCCCTTGAAGCCGAAGCGCCGGGCGGTGGCGTCGTCGTGGATCTTGTTCTCCGACGCCTTCGCGGTGTTGAAGGCGGAGACGAGGTAGGGGGCCAGGGACATGACCGGATCTCCGTTTGGGGACAGGCTAGTTCAAAGCCCACAGACCGACTTCGTAACCGGGCACGAAGTTGCGGTTCGACATATCCGGGTTGCGGTTGATGAACGTCCGGTTGAACATCGGATGGCGCATGCTGCGGGTTTCGTGCTCGATCCGGAACAGCGGTTTGTTGGTGTCCACATCGACGATATCCAGGAATCGATACTGGTGCTGGTCGCTTTCCTCGGAGATCAGGCCACGCTCCAGCAGTTTCTTGTGCGGGCCGGAGAAGTCGGCCAGCGTGATCTGGATGTGGTGCATGTCGTATTCGGGGATCGGCGCGGTGGTTTCGCGGTAGATCACCTTAGCCTCACCCGAGCAGCTAGCCCAGGCATAGGGGCCTCGTTCGTCGTTTGAGACGCCTGAGATGCCGCCCAGGATTTCCTTGTAGAAACGGGCGATCGCCGCGAGGTCCGTCCCGGCGGGGATGTCGAATTCGACATAGGGCATGCCGACGCGCATCGAACCGAAGCGGGCCGGATCGGGCGTGTGGACGCGGATGCGATTTCCCCACGGGCAAACGGCTTCCACCGTATCACCGGCCTGGCGAAAGCTGAATTTTGTTCCTTCCAGGTATTTTCCGGCGTTGTGCAGGCGCTTCATCAACGCTTCCAGGTCGGGCAGCACCAGGGCGGTGGTGCCGCGCAGCACGTCGGTGCCACGGGTCGGCAGGTGGAACTGCCCCTTGCCGACATTCACCCACATATTGTCGAGCCCGGCCATCAGATAGGGGTCGCGGGTCAGGCCCAGGCCCATGATGTAGAACGCCACCGCCTTGCTTTGGTCCGGCACGCGGACGTTGACATGGCCGAGTTCGACGATGTTACCGAAATCCTCGGCGGTGCGGTCGAAAACCGGTGTCGCGGCGTTGGTGTCCATCCCCTGCGTCTCCTGCGTGGCTGCGTTCAGCGTTGGCCTTCATCGTAACCCTGGCCGCGTATCTGGTCCATCCCGGCGGGGCGTGCTTGTATCGCGGCCAAGCAAACAGACCGGGAAACGTCATGAAATCGATCGATTCGGCGGCGCCGTGACCGTTTTGGTCACCGACGGCGGGCTGCGCGACCTGCTGTCCTCCCGAGCGTTTCTGCGTCTTTGGGCGATCGGCGGCTGCGTCAACACAATGCGGTGGTTCGAAGTTTTGTCAGCCGCGCTGTTTACCTTGGACGTTACTGGATCGGGTCTGGACGTTGCGATCGTTTCCGCGGCTCGGACAATGCCGATGTTCCTGCTGGGCGCGTTCTCCGGCGTTGTTACCGAGGCGGTGAACCGCAAGCGCGTGCTGTTCATCGGTCAGATCGTTACCTGCTCCGCATCCACGTCCGTCGCGCTGCTGGCCTGGACCGGGGTGCTGCGGCCTTGGCACATCGCGGCCGCGGCTTTGGTGGCGGGTGTGGTCTGGTCCACCGACATGGCGACCCGCCGGCGCATGGTGGGGGAGAGTGTACCGCGCGGTCTGGTATCGCGGGCGCTGGCGTTGGATACGATGTCGAATTCGTTTACCCGGCTGGTGGGGCCGGTTCTGGCGGGGGCGATTTATCAGCGTCTGGGCCCGGGCGGGTCGTTCGGGTTCTCGGCTTGTACCTACGCGCTGGCCGCGGTTCTGGCGTCGGGGGTCGATTACCGGCAGGCGGCACGGCGGCTGGTGCTGGGCAATGTCGCGCGGGAACTGGCGGAGGGGCTGCGGTTCGTGCGCGGTGACCTGATCATCGGCGGGGTGCTGGCGGTGACGTTCGCGATGAACCTGCTGGGCTTTCCCTACAGCGCGCTGATCGCGCCGATCGGGCGGGCTATTTTCCGGGTGTCGCCCACGCTGGTGGGGGTGCTGGCGGCATCGGAGTCGTTCGGCGCCTTTATCGGCGGGGCGTTCCTGACCACGCGGGAGCCGCGGATCGGCGGCCGGGTGCTGATGGTCGGCGGGTCCATGCTGTTTCTGGCCTGCGTGGCGGCGATGCCATTGATGCCGGGTTTCTGGCTGGCATGCGGTGTGCTGGCGATCGGCGGGTTCGGGTCGTCGGCGTTTTCCAACATGCAGACCTCGCTGATCTTGCTGCATGCGCCGATGGATATGCGGTCGCGGCTGATGGGGCTGCTGACGGTGTGCATCGGGATGGGGCCACTGGGGATTTTGCTGGTCGGTGGGCTGGCGGCGGTGTTCGGGCCACTGCGGGCGATCGATGTGGTGGCGGTGACGGGGTTTGTGCTGGTGTGCGGGATCGGGGCGGTCTGGAAGCGGCGGGAGAAGGCGGTTTCCCCGCCTCCCGGTTAGCGCCCTACGGCAACGTCTCCCCGCCCTGGAACTTCCGCCACGCGCTCATCTGCACAGCCGACGTCAGGCAATGCACCACCACCGGCTTGGTCTTCACCGCGAACGCACGGGCAATCCCCCCGGCGATGTCGGACTCGTCGCGGATGGTGATGCCCTCGGCGCCGAAAGACCGGCCCCAGGCAGCGAAGTCCGGGTTCGTCAGCCGTGTCGCCTCCATAAATTTCCGTTCCGGATAGCGCACATAGCTGTGCATTCCGATCGTGCCATACATGGAGTTGTCGGAGATGATAACGATCGGATTGCAGCCATATTGACAGGCCGTCGCGATCTCGTTCCCCGCCATCAGCGCGCCGCCGTCGCCCATGAACGCGACCACCTGCTTGCCGGGCCGGCGCAACCCGCCAGCCACCGCCATCGGCATGCCGGACCCCATCGCGCCGACGACCGAGGACAGGAACTCCTGCCCCGGCTTGAAGCCGATATACCGGTGCAGATACGATCCAAAGTTCCCCGCGTCCGACGTGATCACCGCGTCATCCGCCAGATGCTTATCCACCTCGCACACGATCGCGGCGAAGTTGATGCCGTCGGTTGTCGGCTCCCAGGTCTTTTCCAGCAGCGACAGATGGATCTTGTGCAGTCCATCCACCCAGCCGCGGCGCTTGGACGCATCGGCCGGAGTCCGCATCGCCAACAGGCCCTTGAGCACCTCATGCGGATCGCACGGCATGCCCAGATCGACGCGCCACACCCGGCCGACTTCATTCGGATCGGGCCAGATATGCACCACCGGAAGCTGCGGCTGAGGCGCGGCGGGGAACGTGTAGGACTGGGAGACTGTGTCGGTCAGCCGTTCCCCCAGCGCCACGATCAGGTCGGCCTTTTTCATCTCCCCGATCAGTGCCGGCGGGACGCGGATGCCCATGTACCCGCCGTAATTCGGATGACGCGCATCGAACAGTTGCGGGCGGCGGTGCGTGGGATTGATTGGCAGCACCCATTCCTCCGACAGGCTCTGCAAATCGGCGTACACCGCCTTGTCATGAAGGCTGTCCGCCAGCAACGCGCCGCCCGCCAGGATCAGCGGGCGTTCGGATTTCGCCAGCATCTCGGCCAGTTGCTGCAAATCCTGTGTACGAGGCCCGGCGACAACGCGCGGGCGGGGCAGGTTCAGCTCCGCATCCGTTGTCTCATCGAAAATATCCTCCGGCAGGATCACCGCCACCGGCCCCGGCGTGCCAGTCTCGGCAATATGGAACGCCCGTGCAATGGCCTCGGACGCCTGTTCCGGTTCGTTGACCTCGATCACGCTCTTGGTGATATCGCTCAGCAACTTGGAATAATTCTGTTCCTGCAAGGCCAGACGCCCGAAATCCTTGCGCTCCACCTGTCCCACCAGCATCACCATCGGGGTCGCGTCATGGAACGCCGAGTGCAGCGACACCATCGCGTTGGACAACCCCGGACCGCGCGAGACAATGCACACCCCTGCCCTGTTCCGCAGCCGGCCATCCGCCACCGCCATGAAACCCGCCCCGCCCTCATGCCGGCAAACGATCATCCGGATCGAGTTCCGTTCGGTCAGCACGCTGGTCAGGCCGACATAGCTTTCCCCGGGGACGCAGAAGATCTGGTCCACATCGTGGGCTTCCAGGCTGTCGGCCAGCAGGCGTGCAACGGTGGTCGTGGTCATCTCGGGACGTCTCCTTATCGGGTTGCGGTCACGATAGGATGGTGCATCCAGGGTGACCAGAGCGGCTTGGTCTGCTAATGGCTGCGACATGCTCCGATCCCTCTACATCCGCGTCATGGTCTTGGCCTCGTCCCGCAACGCCGCCTGGTGGCTGGCGGCGATTGCCTTTGCCGAGAGCAGTTTCTTCCCGATCCCGCCGGATGCGCTGCTGGTGCCGATGGCACTGGCGAAACCCCGTTCGGCCTGGACATACGCCGCGATCTGCACCGCCGCCAGCGTGTGCGGGGGGGCACTGGGATACCTGATCGGTTTCGCCGTGTTCGATCAGATCGCCCAGCCGCTGCTGCACCTGTACGGTTACGGTGCAGCCTACGCCGCGTTCCAGGCCAAATTTCAGGAATACGGCCTGTGGATCATTCTGATCAAAGGCCTGACCCCGATCCCCTACAAGATCGTCACCATCGCCGCCGGTGCCGCGCGCTTCGATTTCGCGTGGTTCATGCTGGCCAGCCTGGCAACGCGCGGCGCCAGGTTCTTCCTGGTCGCCACGCTGCTCCATTTCTTTGGCGATTCGGTGCGGGTGTTTATCGAACGCCGGTTGACGTTGGTAACCAGTGCCCTGGCCGTGGGCATCCTGGGCGGGTTTTTGGCGCTTAAATTCCTATAACCAGATGCCGTAATATAGCCAAATATTTCGACGCAGGAATCCCGTCATCGATCGAACCAATTACTTCCGGCAGACCCCGACCATGTACCCCGGCGGCACAGGCAGCACCGCCTTATCAACCAACGTCGCTGCCCGACCGGTGCGCGGCCGCCAACGCGCCCAGACTTAGGAACCGGAAATCGTAATGCACGCCAGCCGCGACCGGGGCTGTCGCGCCAGACCCGCCGGTTTCATGCCGGCGGTCGATCCAGGCGGAGGTCAGGCCGATAGCCTGCGCCGGGACGTGATCGTGGAACAGGCTTTGCGCGACGTGCAGGATTTTCCGCTTCGGCACGCCCTGTTCTGCCATCCGGTCGATCAGATAGGCGAAATTGCGCCGATCGGGTTTATAGGACCCAATATCCTGCGCCGTGTAGATCGCATCAAACGCCACGTCCAGCGCCTGGTTGGTCGCCTGAAAACTGGCGCGATCCACGTTCGACAGGATCGCCAGATGGAAATGCTGCTTCAGGTAACGCAGCGCCCCGACCGTATCCGGAAACGGCGGCCATGCCGCGATCGAACCGCCGAACGCGGCGTCCTCCGCCGGATCGGCCTCGACATTCCATTCGGCGGCGAGTTGCCGATGCACCGCCGCCAGCACGTCGGGATATGCCATATCGGGCGTTGCTTGCTGTTGCCGAGCTTCCAGGCGGGCGAAGGCCTCTAACGCGGGATCGCGCGATATGGCGGTGCGCGACCGCCGGACAAGCGGCTGCAAGGCGGTCCAAATCCCGCTCTCCCAGTCGATCAGGGTGCCGTAGCAATCGAACGACAGCGCATCGAACTCCGAGAGTTTCACGGCAAAGCCTCCCAAGCCCCGCGTGCCGCCGATGCTCGCAGCCATGCGCGAACGCCATCCGGATCGCGGAATACGGCATCGACCCGGTAGCCGGCGCCGCCGTGGTTTCTGGCTTCCCGCATACCGTCTTCATCGGTTACGTCGTCGCCGATAAAGACCGGCAATCGGCCGGCGAAAGGCGGACGCTGCATCAGTGCGATCACCGCCTTGCCTTTATCGGCACCCAGCGGCCGTACCTCCCACAGCATATGCGCCGGATGCAGTTCGAAGCCCGGGCGGCTGTTCACCAAACCAGCCAACAGGGCGTGAAACTCATCCCCGGCGGCTTGGGCCTGACGGAAATGCAGGGCGAACCCGCGGGCTTTGCGTTCCAGCAAGGCACCGGGATAGCGGCTGACCGCGGCCTCGGCGGCCTGAAGCCAGGACTCGGGGGCGGATGGCAGGTCGGGGCGCTCGATGGCCTCGCCGGTCCGGTGCCGGATGGCGCCGCCATGCTCCCCGGCCACGGCACCGGGCGCGTCGCCCAAAAGACGATCGACCGTATCCACCGGACGGCCGGAGACAATAGCCAGGGCGCCGCCAAGACTGTCACGCAGGCGTGCCAGCGTTGCCGTTAAGCCGGGAGGGACGACCACGGCATCGGGCGTGGCGGCCAGATCGATCAGGGTGCCGTCCATATCCAACAGCAGCGCGGCGCGGTGGAAGGGGGGCAGCGGGTCCATCGCCTAACCGCAGCCAGCCACGCTAAGATCGTAGATCGGATTCTGCATGATGGACACCGAAGGTTCGTTTTCCAGCATCCAGCCGGCAAAGCCAGGTGCGTCTGGATGGCTGTCGGTAACGGTCAGATAGGCGGCGGCATCGGCGGGCTGGTCCGGCGGCCGTACGACGCAGGCCTTGACAGCAATCGTCAGGGAACCGAACACGACGGACTGGCCGACCGCAATCGTCAGGGTTTCCGTCTGGGCATCCACCTTGTCCAGCACCCGCACCTTGGCAATCCTGGCCGGAATCCAGACGTTTGGCCGCTCCATCGTCGCCGGGCCGGCGGGCGCGGGAGCGGGCGTCGCCGGGCCGGCGGGCGCGGGCGTCGGCGCGACGTCGGGCGCGGACGGCTGGTCGCCGGGCAACGGCGGCAGCGGCGCCTGTTGCACGGGGGGCGACCCGTCCTGCTGCCACTGCTGCTGCAGCGGTGCGGCCTCGCCGGGCGGACGCTGCGCCCAAGCCGGGGCACCGATCGTCAGCCCAATCAGGGCCAACCACAACGGTTTCATCCGGCGGTCCGGCGGGGCGAAACCAGACCGGCCACGACATCGGCCAGGATCTGGCGCATGGCATCCTCGTTGACGCCCATCAGCACAGCATCTTCGAACGCATCCTGCAGCACTTGCGACAGTTCCAGGTAATTTTCAGTGAGCATCTTCAGTTTTTCGCGGCAACCGACCGCGTTGCCGTCCAGGCCCGGCCATTGACCCGGGGGCGGCGGGATCACTTACCCAACGGCGGCAACGCACCGCCAGCCGCCCCCGTGCCGCTGCTTTTGGGCTGGTCGCCGCCGTCCTTGCCGTCTTTCGGCCCGTTCAGGCTGGTGACACTGAAGATGAACTTGCCCAACAGGTCTTCCAGGCTGATCGACGACTGCGTAATGGTAATTCTCTGGTTCGGCCGCAGATCAGTCTCCGACCCGCCCGGCGACAACGAGATATACTTGCCGCCCAGCAGGCTTTCGCTGGCGATGGCCGCGCCGGTGTCCTTCGGAAGCTGAAGGTCGTCGCGAACCGTCAGGGTCACCACGGCACTGAACGTCTTGGGATCGATGCGCTCATCGGTCACGGTGCCAACCTTAACGCCCGCGATGCGGACATCGCCGCCGACATTCAGGCCATCGATATGATCGAACTGGGCCGTCAGCGGATAGCCGGCGCCGGACGAGCGGCCGGAATGCCCGACCGCATAGCCGAGAAAAGCCATGGCCACAACCAGAACAGCCGCCCCGGTCAGGGTCTCCGCTACGCCATGGCGCGCCATCGCGTTACTAACTCGGTGTCCAGGCTTCGTAATCGCCCGCGGCCCTGGCGCGATGACCACCCTGGTAGTCATGACCGGGCGGACGATAACTGAGCGCGGTACCGGTCGGATTGGCCAGATGGGGCTTCTGCCACGGCTTGCGGCCCGCGGCCGGCAACGGCGCGTCGGTGGTGTAATGCAGCCATGCGTGCCACTCCGGCGGAACGGAACTGGCGTCCGCCACGTCGGCGTAGGACACCCAGCGGCGGTTGCGCTCGCTACCAGGGCGCTGGCGCTTTTCCTCGAAATACACATTGCCCGCGGCGTCGCTGCCGACCTGGCGACCCTTGAGCTTGGTGAAAAGCCATGTTCCGATATTCATAAGGCATCATATACGCAGGCCCGCCGGTTTGGTCCAGCCACCGCGGTGCATTGCGGCCGTGTTCGTTCCACCGCACCGCATTTTTCCGGTCATCCGAAGTTATCCCCAACATTTTGGGCCCAATGGGGATAACTGACACAAAATAGGCTACCCGGCCGATACCGAGTTTCATAACATCCGCGCATGAAGACCTCTCGGATATCGCCTCACCGGACCTGGCACGGCGTGCGGATGCGCCGAACCGACGCGTCCCCCGATCCTGACAGCGCCCCGCGCGCGGTCACCCTGCCCGCATCGTGGGACGATTCGGCCGCCGCCGCACTGGCGGCACTGGCCCCCGGCAAGGGGCCGGTCACCCTGGCCGGTGCAGCCCATGCCTGGATCGCCCCGGCCGCCGCGGGTGCGGCGGACGCCGGGCTGGACCTGCCGCTGGCCGACCGCCTGCATCGCCTGCTGCTGCTGCGCCGCGGCGCGCCGACCGACCCGGTATGGGGTCTGGATGCCGAAGCCGGCCCCGGCTTCGTGCTGAATCTGCCGGCATTTCTGGACAGTGACGGTCAGTTCGACCTCGCCGATTTCGCGGAAGCGATCGAGACGGCGGTGATCGCCCTGCATTTCGCCGCGCCGTCGGTGCGCGACATGGATGTGGGCATGGCCGATCTGGCCGGGCTGCTGGCCGCGCTTGGGATCGATTATGGGTCGGAAGGCGCGCGCGACATCGCCCGCTGTCTGGCGGTTATTCTGCGCGGACGGGCCGACGCCGCGTCCGGACGCATCGGACGCCTGGGCGGCCCAATGCGTCCGGCAGCGTTCGACTGGCCAACGCCGCCCGCCCGGGCCGCCATGCGCGGACTGACCGAAGCCGCGCGCGCCGCCCGTCAGGCCGCGGCGGCGGTCGAGGGCCTGCGCCATCGCGCCACCACGGCGATCGGCCGGCCGGGATTGGCCGAGGCGCTGCTGGGCTGCGAAACCGGCGGTATCGCCCCGGCGTTCTCCGCCATCGGCCATGCCGGCGGCCTGACCCGGGCCGCACGCGCGTGGCTGGGGGTCAGCGGTATCACCGCCGAAGAAGCCCTGGCCGCGGCATTGGCCGGCGGAAGCCCGATCCCGCTGCACGGCGCCGCGGCCCATGCCGCGATGCATGATGCGGTCGCACCATTCATGCATGCAATGCCGCCGCGCCCGGTGCCTCTGGCGGTGCAGGCAGCCCCCGCGCGCCGCCGCGAGCTGCCCGGACGGCGCAGCGGTTATACCCAGAAGGCGTCGGTTGGCGGACACAAGCTGTTCGTGCGCACCGGCGAATACGACGACGGATCGCTCGGCGAGATATTCGTCGCGCTGCACAAGGAGGGCGCGGCGTTCCGCGGCCTGATGGACAACTTCGCCCATGCCGTCAGCCTGGGACTGCAACACGGCGTGCCGCTGGAGCGTTTCGTGGAGGCGTTCACGTTCACCCGCTTCGGACCCGCCGGCACCGTAGAAGGCGATCCGGCGGTGCATGCGGCAACATCGCTGCTGGACTACACGTTCCGCCATCTGGCCGCGAACTACCTGGGCCGGCACGATATCCCTGAAGCGGAAATCGAGGACGCGGACACGGTGGGCCAGGGTGCCCGGGACCAGTCGCCATTGCTGCCGCTGGAACTGCCCGATGAAGCCTCGCCCCGGGCGCGCCGACGCGGGCTGCGGGTGGTGTCGCGGCAGGCTTAATGATGCCCGCCGCCTCCGCCACCATGGCCGCCGCCGCCGTGCCCGCCATGCGCGCCGTGACCCCAGCGGCCACGGCGCCAGTAACGGCCGCCGCCGTACCAGCCGAAGCCGCCGTAAAAGCCATCGGCCATATATAGTCCCGGATACCCATAACCGTATCCATACGGATATCCCCACATGTAAGGCGCGCTGAATGCGTAGGGATAACCGACTATATAAGGATAGGCGCTGTCCGGGTAAGCGTATGAATCCCCGTCGGCATCGGCGGGCGGAGCCTCCAGTTTCACGGTGTCGCCCCTGGCAGCCATACACTGGGCATAGGCCTTCTGGTCGAGCGGTTGGCCCCCGAATCCGCCATCGTCTGACGGCGGCGTTGCTGATTGCGTTTGCGAGGCTGGCGCCGCGGCGCCGTTGACCGGTGCTGCGACCACCGAGTTAGGCTGAACTGGAGAATCGTAAGCGGTATGATCGGTCGCGTGTCGCAGGCAAATCGCGTCGTCCTGCTGAAATGTCGCGATATCCCTGCCGGTCGCAGGAAACACCACGATCATCGGATCCGGAGACGGTTCGGCGATGCAACCGCCCAGCATGCATGCAATGCCGAGCGGAATCGCGTTTCGAACGGACAGCACAGTCGGATCCCCTTTTTAGATGCAAACTATCCTTTAGTAAGATTGCATCGGGGTGAAAGCATCAAGGGGACCCGCCAAACATGTCTGAAAATATAGAAATGGTGCGAGCCCCTGACTGTGCTCATGTTCGGGGGGCTCCGGCAAGCGAATCAGAAGGTCATCCGGGCGGTCAAAATCCAGGCACGGTCATAAACCGGAGTCATGACCGGCGATTCGGTGACCTTTGGCGATACGGCGAATTGATATCCCACGCCAACGACCATCTTGACGCGGTCAACGATCGGGAACCGGCCTAGAATCACGCCTGGTGTCAGGAATACCTGATTCTTGCCAGCCCGCTGGACGCCATTGATCCAATAAGTGTGATTGATTTCGAATTCCGGCCAAAAATATTCGTACGCGTGATACTGAAACGCCACGTTGGTCGCGATCGAGGACCCAAGAACCGACTGATAAGACAACGGCACCGGCACGCCGACCGTTGCCTGGATGTCGAAATCCTCCCAGCCCTTACCGAAAGCAATGGTGGGAGTCATGTACCAGGCCCGGTTAGTGAATGCGACATTGCCTGTCGGGGCCGTCACGCCGAAGAATGCCGTAACGATATAGTTTCCCTCTTGCTCGTTCGCGCTCAACAGACGTTGCTTAACCACAAAGATGGGATCGTCCGCCCATCCCTCCACGGGCTTCCTGACAGCGCCTACCTGCTGATAGGCAGGCGGATTGATCAGTATTTCGTTCGTCTGCGTCGGGATGAACTCCAATCCCTTGCCGCTGCCGAATGTATCCAGAGTGGAACCGTTAACCCGGTTTTGCCAGTATTGGTCGTAACGCACCTCTTGTTCCAGGCGAGGAGTCACGGTGACCAGCGGCGTCATCCAATGCGGCTGACTGGCCTGCGCCTGCGCCACCTGATCGAGCCAGGAACTGAAATAGTTCGAAACCCCGGAAACCGGCGCATCGGACACCGCGGGGGATGCCGGCGGAAGCGGCGCCGGGTTGGCCTGCGCAAGCTGCATCCAATTTTCGGGCGATGCCATCTGCGGCGGCTGGGCGTCCGCCGGGGCGCCGCGCGCTACATTAGTGTATACAAGAGTGACACAAACGGCCAGCGGCCATGCGGTGTTCTTACGCATTTCGAATCTAAATCCCCTACATCGGTCGGAATTGAATCAGGCACTGCCTAATTACCTTTCGTTATATCGGAATGGATATATCGATCAATGTTATTAAACCGCGGTGACTCGCATATAAAATAAATTTTAATGTTTTGCGCGATTTCACTGGCTCCCGCCGCACCCTTTTGGCGCCGCCGAACCTGATCTATATTGCACCGCACCTAATCGAAGGATCCAAGGCATGGCCGGACAGATCGAGGCTAAACTGGCGGAACTGGGAATCACCTTGCCGCTGCCGATGCAGCCCTTGGCAAACTATGTGCCCTATGTCGTGACCGGCAATCTGGTTGTGGTGTCCGGCCAGATCCCGGCGATCGACGGCAAGGTGGCGATCACCGGAAAAGTGTCCTGGGGCGTATCCCTCGACCAGGGCAAAGAGGCCGCCCGGTTATGCTTCATCAACGTGCTGGTTCACCTGAAAGCAGCCTGCGGCGGCGATCTGGACCGAGTACGGCGCGTCGTGCGCCTGGGTGGATTCATCGCCGCGCCATCGGAATTCGATCAGCACGCGCAGGTGATGAACGGGGCCTCCGACCTCGCCGTGGCGGTGTTCGGCGAGGCCGGGCGCCACGCCCGCAGCACCATCGGCGTGCCGTCCCTGCCAGCCGATGCCTGCGTCGAGGTCGAGGGCATGTTCGAAATCGAATAGGGTATCGTCCATGCCAGATGGATCGGCCACGCTTACCCTGACGCTTCATGCCAAAATCGCCGATATAGGCGCGGCGGACTGGGACGCCTGTGCCGGAACCGGCAATCCCTTCGTCAGCCATGCCTTCCTGAGCGCGATGGAAGACAGCGGTTCGGCCAGTTCGCGCACCGGATGGCTGCCGCAACACGCCGTCCTTCGCCGGGGCGGCGGCGAAATCGTCGGCATCGTGCCGATGTACGCGAAGTCCCACAGCTACGGCGAATACGTTTTCGATCACGGCTGGGCGAACGCGCTGGAACGGATCGGCAAGGACTACTATCCGAAACTCCAGGCCGCCGTGCCGTTCAGCCCGGTGCCGGGACCGAGGCTGCTACGCCGTCCCGGAAGTGGGATTCCGTTCGCGGCAATGGCCAGCGCGCTGGAACAGGCATGCGCGTCGCACAAGCTGTCATCGGTCCACGTCACGTTTTGCACGCACGACGAATGGGCCGGTCTGGGCGATGCTGGCTGGCTGCAGCGGATCGGCACGCAGTTCCATTGGGAAAACGAAGGTTACAGCGATTTCGAGGGTTTTCTGGGCGCATTGTCGTCACGCAAACGCAAGGTTCTGCGGCGGGAACGCCGCGACGCCAATGCCGCCGGACTGACGTTCCACGCGCTGTCCGGCGCGGATATTACCGAACGGCACTGGGACGCTTTCTACGCGTTCTATCAGTCCACCGTGGACCGCAAATG
>JAKBCJ010000394.1 GCA_021807975.1 Pseudomonadota bacterium
GGGCTACATCGTGCGGGTGGCGGTGCGTGATCCCGAAGCCGCCCTGTTCCTGAAGCCGATGGGTTCGGTCGGTCAGATCGTACCGCTGTCCGCCTCGGTACTGAACGAGGCAGCGGTGCATCGGGCGATCGAGGGTGCCGATGTCGTGATCAATCTGGTGGGCCTGCTGACCGACAGCCGGGCAGAGTCATTCCAGGCGGTGCATACCGAGGGTTCGGAGCGGATTGCCCGCATCTCGGCGGCGGCCGGCGTGACGCGGTTGATCCAGATGTCCGCTATCGGTGCCGATCCGAACAGCCCCAGCCGCTATGCCTCGACCAAGGGCAAGGCGGAACAGGCGGTGCTGGCAGCGTTCCCGGCGGCGACGATCCTGCGTCCGTCTGTTGTGTTCGGGATGGAGGACCGGTTCTTCAATCTGTTCGCCGGGCTCGCGCGCCTGTCCCCGATCATGCCGGTGATTTCCGGCGGCACGAAGATGCAGCCGGTTTATGTCGGTGATGTCGCCGACGCCGCGATGGCCGCACTGGCCTCTTCGGCGACCGAGGGTAAGACCTACGAACTGGGCGGCCCGCGCGTATGGACGTTCCGGGAGATCCTGGAGTTCATCCTGAAGCAGACCGGGCGCGACCGTCGGCTGATCGACATTCCGATGGGGATCGCCAGGATACAGGCTTGCGTGATGCAGTATGTTCCGGGCAAGCCGCTGACGCCGGATCAACTGACCATGCTTTCCAAGGACAATGTCGTATCGCCAGGGGCGCTTGGCCTATCCGATCTGGGGATCGTGCCCCGCCCGGTGGAGCTGGTCGTACCGTCCTATCTGGCCCGCTATATGGCGGGCGGCGGGCGCCGGCCGGTCGTGCCGCTGCCCGCGCGCTGAGGTACAGGGCGGGATCGGTTTTCACCGCCGCCCCCCGTACTGCGGCCTCCACCACTTTGAATATCGCATGCGATGCCTGGTTGTTTGCAGTTCCCGGCCGCACGAAGGGTCGCAACCGCCCAACCCTCGCGGAGATGACAGGTTTGTGGCATTTTTTGCTTCCTCG
Source organism: Pseudomonadota bacterium (assembly GCA_021807975.1). Lineage (GTDB taxonomy): Bacteria > Pseudomonadota > Alphaproteobacteria > Acetobacterales > Acetobacteraceae > Rhodopila. The sequence continues at coordinate 1,047 of JAKBCJ010000394.1, forward strand.
ATGACAATTAAGATGCCTTTTGGCAAGGTGATCCCCTACAGTAACGTGTTGGAAATTTTAATTTGCTCCATCGTTTCGAAATGAATAGAAGCGTATGGTAAGGAAGCCTTGGGAGGGCAGACGTCTAAGCGCTTGTTGATGGGTGAAATCCGGTTGCCACGGCTCGACCCTAAGCAGGCGTGCCGCGCGGTGACCCGAATCTTCGTGAAATTCCCAAAACCAACTACGATATTTGGAGAATAGGTATGCTGTCTTCGGGGATAATCTCCACGTCGGAGGGGCCGTCCGTCACGGAGTTCCCTGCCGTAATCGAATCGATCGCGGTAGCCCACCGCCCATCGGAAAGGCCGTTTTTTCAGCGCCTTAGAACACTTTCGCCGGCAGTAGCATCTGACCCTCATATGCTCGGCGAGCTTTATCTGATTTATCAGGCTACGATGCATGCGACGCGTGCAGCCGTCTATTACCTGCCGCATCTAGACAGCCCGGCGATGCGCAAGCGTAAGCTGCAGATCTTTATCGACGACGATGGCCTGCCGGGCGGCGACACACATCATTACCAATTGACAAGAGCATTCAAAAACATCGGCGCCCTGTGTCCTATCGGCGATGAAGACTTCGGCGACGCCGATGAATTGGCCGATCATCTCGATCCAGCCACACTGAAGTTTGTTCAATTGGCAAAAACGTTGTATGCTAGATCGCTTGGTCCCTGGTGCATCGTAGAAAGGATGTCCGACGACTGGATGCGGGCGCTGGCGGACTCTTTGGCCGTGCATTTTCCGACCATTCCCAACGAGCCTTACTTCGCCGATTGCTTCTCGCAAGGCGTCGAGGAACGCCACGCCGAAGAAGCGATCGCGGTCACCCAACTGGTCATCGAACGGCGTCCCGAACTGCTGGCCCAAACGATCGAGGACGCAAAGACCATGGCCGACGCGCTGGATGACGTCTGGGACGTTATGGATCAGATCGTGCAGGCCACAATCGCCAAGCATGAAAGCACTCCCACGGCCCGATGAACGCAAGCGCCTCCTCCCCCGGGGGAAACCCCGGGCCATGACCGAAGGCAGCCCGCCCGGGTTTGCGTCTCGTTGCCGGGCGTTCTGCCGCGGCCGCTGGATCGCGCTAAACCGGTGGTCGGTCAGCCTGACAACGAAAATGTTCGTGCTCGTGCTGCTCGCCGTCATGCCGGCGCTCGCGATCCAATCATATAACGAATACGATCTCCGCCGCTCCCGCGAAGACGACATACGAAACAAGACTATACAAATCACCACGCAGTTTGGCGCCGAAATGGGCGAGATCAAAGAAGGCGCACGCCAGTTCCTCCAGGTCATCAGCCAGCTTCCCCCGATCAGCTCGCTGGATGTTGACGGTTGCACCAAGCTGCTGGGTATCCTGAACGCCAGAACGCCCTACTACAGCGAACTGGGGGTTGCCGATCCCACCGGCAGGGTGCGCTGCACCAGCCGCCCGACCGGGCTGTCGTCGGTCGCGAACTTCGCGTTCTTCAAGCGGGCCATGGCCCAGACTGATCTGGCGGTCGGCAATTACTGGGTCGATCCGATCTCCGGCAAGAAGCAAATCCAGTTTGCATTGCGGTTTTCCGAGGATGCCGACGGCCCTATCTCCGGCGTGGTATTCGCTGGCCTGGATCTCGCCTGGCTGTCGGAACATCTGAAAGAACGCGGACTGACACCAACCCAATCGATCCTGATCGCGGATCGCGAGGGCAATATCATCGCGCGCCTGCCAAACCCGGAGACGCTGGTCGGCAAGAACATGCGCAAGGGCCATGCCGCGATCATGGACGGCAATGTCGCGGGCTGGGAGGAATCCCGGGGTGTGGATGGCATCGACCGTATCTTCGGTTACGTGCCGCCGTCGCTGCCGCCGAAGGATTTTTTCCTGAGTGCGGGCGAATCGAAAGCCGCGGCCTTTTCCTCGATCGACCATGTGACGCGGCGCGGCATCCTGCTGGTTCTGACCGGACTGTTTCTCGCCATTTACGCCGCCTGGCTCGGTGGCCGGTTCTTCATCAAGCGCCCGATCCAGGGGCTGCTGCAAGTTGCCGCCGAATGGCGCAACGGCAACTACGCGGCCCGTAACAAGGTCAGTGGCCATCTTTCCGAAATCGGCCAGCTCAGCCTGTCGTTCAACGACATGGCCGAAGCCGTCGCAACCCGGCACAGTGCGCAGCTTCAGGCTGAAAGCCGGCTGGTCGAACTGAACTCCACACTGGAAGAAAGGGTGGCGGAAAGGACCGCGGAACTGGTCGCGGCCAACCGCGCCAAATCGCAGTTCCTGGCCAACATGAGCCATGAGTTGCGCACCCCGATGAACGGGGTGGTCGGTATGGTGGAGTTGTTGTTACAAACGGAACTTCAGCCGAACCAGAAGATGTTCGTTGAAATGGCCCAGCGTTCGGCCGAATCGATGCTCGCGCTTATAGGCGGTATTCTGGACCTCTCCAGAATCGAGGCCGGAAAGCTTGCGCTGGAAAACCGAAGATTCGATCTTCGGAAAGTGCTGGACGATGTCATCTATATGCAGACGTCGGTTGCGAACCAAAAGGACCTGCACCTGTCGCTGTGGGTCGCACCGAATCTGCCAACCGCGCTTGTGGGCGACGCTCTTCGGCTAAGCCAGATTTTCAATAATCTGATCGGTAACGCGATCAAGTTTACCGACACCGGTTCGGTCACGGTGCATGCGGCGCCGCTGGAAACGACAGGGGATTCAGCCGTTCTTCTGTTCGAAGTCACCGATACCGGAATTGGTATCGCCAAAGACGATCAGGCGATCATTTTCAACGCCTTTACCCAAGCGGACGACAGCAACACGAGGCGGTTTTCCGGCAGCGGCCTGGGCCTGAGCATTTGCCGCGATTTATGCACCCTGATGGGCGGATCGATCGACGTCAGCAGCGAGCCAGGGGTAGGCTCCACATTCCGCTTCACCGCCCGATTTGGCCTTCAGCCTGGCACAGTGAAGCTGGGGACCGAGACCGAAGCTGCCGCCGGACGCGCGAATCCCCGCCCTGGCCGCCAGGTTGCGTTGCCCGTGCGCAGCCAAAGGCAGCCGTCCCAGCGGCATGCCCTTGTGGTTGAGGATAACGCCATCAACCTGATGGTGGCGGTCGGGGTGCTGGAAAACCTTGGATGGACAGTCTCCACCGCTACCGACGGGATACAGGCGCTGGCGGCGCACGAAAAGAGCCGGTTCGACGTCATCTTCATGGATTGCCAGATGCCCGCGATGGACGGGTTCGAGGCCACGGCCGAAATCCGCCGGCGCGAGGCCGCGGGGTTCGAACGCACGCCGATCGTCGCACTGACCGCCAGTGCCTATCAAAACTACCGGGAACGCTGCCTGGACGCCGGGATGGATGAGTTCGTCCCCAAGCCGTTCACACGGCTGGCGATCGAGACGGCCCTGATGGCCGTGTCGCTTTAGCCGTGCCAATTCACCCGGGTGCGCTCTTGCTGGCCGGAGCCTGACGCCATGGGTCCGCGGTGGCGGCTGGGATGCGGCTGGATCA
>JAKBCJ010000032.1 GCA_021807975.1 Pseudomonadota bacterium
CAAATGGTGGGGGCCGAAACTCGCTTACGACGCCGTCCATCAATGTCTGCTGGTGCATGGCCATGGCGGCTACGACCGCGGCCCGATGGAACAGCGGCTGCGCGATGTGCTGGGCTTCCAGATCGGGGACGGCACCGCGCAGATCATGAAGACTATCATCGCCCGCACCAGGGCCGGCCGCGCCGCCGTCCCCGCATGATGCCGGTTGTCCAACGAAAAATATAAAAAAAGCAGAGGAATACACCATGGAATTCGACGCTGTTCTGCTGCCCGGGCGCCGAACCGGAATGATCCGGCAGGGGTTTTGGCATGACCGGACGATCAATGATTATCTGGATATCTGTATGGCCAATTGCCCCGACAAGGTGGCGCTGACCGCCTACCGGCTGGAAGCTGGCGGCACGACCCGCTTCACATACCGCGAACTCGTCCGCATGGCCGACCGCATCGCGATCGGGCTGTCGCGGCTGGGCATCGGCCGTAACGACATCGTCGGCTGCCAGTTGCCGAACTGGTGGCAGTTCACGCTGATCTACCTCGCCTGCTCCCGCATCGGCGCGGTGATGAACCCGCTGATGCATATCTTCCGCGAACGGGAGTTGAGCTTCATGCTTGCCCATGGCGAGGCGAAGCTGCTTGTCGTGCCCAAGACCTTCCGGGGCTTCGACTACGAAGCGATGGCGCTGGGTATGCAACCGGCTTTGCCGCACCTGCGCCAACTTGTGGTGGTCGATGGTGAGGGCGGCAACAGTTTCGCCAAACTGCTCAGCGATCCGCACTGGGAGAACGAGCCCGACGCGCGGGCCATCCTGACCGCCAACCGGCCGGGGCCGGACGACATCACTCAACTGCTCTACACCTCCGGCACCACCGGCCAGCCCAAGGCCGTGATGCATTCGGCCAACACGGTGATGGCCAATATCGTCCCCTATGCCGAACGGCTGCATCTGACCGAGCGGGACGTTGTCCTGATGGCCTCGCCCATGGCGCACCAGACCGGGTTTATGTACGGCCTGATGATGCCGGTCATGCTGCAAGCCAGCGCGATCCTGCAGGATATCTGGCAGCCGGAGCGGGCGATCGAGATCGTCCGCCAGGAACAGGTCAGCTTCACCATGGCCTCCACGCCATTCCTGTCCGATCTGACCGGCACAGTCGGGACATCCGGCCTGACCGTGCCGACGTTGCGTACTTTTCTGTGTGCCGGTGCGCCGATCCCGACCCCGCTGGTCGAGCAGGCGCGCAAGGTGCTGGGCACCAAGATCGTTTCGGCCTGGGGCATGACCGAAAATGGCGCGGTCACGCTGACCCGTCTGGAGGATGACGACGAACGCTCTTTCAACACGGACGGCATCCCGCTGCCAGGGGTCGAACTCAAGGTGGTCGATGCCGAGGGCAACAGCGTGCCGGCCGGCGAGGCGGGCAGGCTGCTGGTGCGCGCATGCTCGAATTTCGGTGGCTATCTCAAGCGGCCGCAATGGAACCAGACCGACGATCAGGATTGGTTCGATACCGGCGACATGGCACGGCTGGATGAACGCGGCTATGTCCGCATCACCGGACGCAGCAAGGACGTGATCATCCGCGGCGGCGAGAATGTTCCGGTGGTCGAGATCGAATCCCTGCTCTATGGCCACCCCGCCGTGGCCCAAGTCGCCATCGTCGGCTACCCCGATCCCCGCCTGGGGGAGCGCGCTTGCGCCTTTGTGGTCCTCAAGCCCGGCCAGAACCTCGATCTGGCCGGAATCGTGGATTTCCTCAAGAGTCGGAAAGTGGCCGTGCAATATATTCCGGAACGTTTGGAAGTCATGGATGCGCTGCCGGCAACGGCATCGGGCAAGCTTCAGAAATTCCGCGTGCGGGAAATCATGCGGCAGAAATTGGCCGAAGGTACGGCACCCATCCAGCGGATCGCCGCCGGTCACGGAATTTTGCCCCGCCAGTAACGTCTCGGGTGAACCCGAATGGATTCACCCCCACCATCCGGAATTCAACCATGTCCAAATCCACCAGGCGCCCGGCCCCGGCGATCACGCCTAACCCAGATCGATCGCGAACCGAGTCAAATCCGCCAGACGGCAATGCTGCAACGCCCCTTCCTCGGTTGATTTCAACACCACCCGCGGGGCTGCATCCGCCTCGAACGCTTCCTGCCAGCGCGGCGCGCACAGGCACCAGCGGTCACCCGGCTTCAGACCCGCGAAACCAAACTCCGGCCGGGGCGTGGACAGATCGTTGCCCATGGCCTTGCTGAACGCCAGGAATTCAGCCGTCATCACCGCGCAAACCGTATGGCTGCCGATGTCTTCCGGGCTGGTCTCACAGCAGCCGTTGCGAAAAAATCCGGTCATCGGATCGTTGGAACACATCCCGATCGGGCCGCCCAACACATTACGGGAAGGCCGTCTACCGGGCCGCCGGCCGCTTTCATCGAATGGCATGCAAAATCCTCGGAAATTATGAGTTTGTTTACCATTACCGGCGACACTGCCGCCATGACCAAACGCGCGCAATCATCCACCATGGCGATCGCCAACACATTCGCTTTCAACGGTATCGAGGCGGTGCCGGTGGAAGTTCAGGTGCAGATCGCCCCCGGCACCCCGGCCCTGGTGCTCGTCGGCCTGCCCGATAAAGCGGTGGGCGAGGCGCGCGAGCGTGTGCGGGCGGCCTTCGCGGCCATGGGGGTGTCGCTGCCGCTTAAGCGCGTGCTGATCAACCTGAAGCCGGCCGATCTGCTGAAAGAAGGCAGCCATTTCGATCTGCCCCTCGCGCTGGGTCTGCTGGCCGCGATGGATATTCTGCCGCGCGATGAGATCGCTGGTTATGCCGCACTCGGCGAGTTGTCGCTGGACGGGTCGCTGAATGCGGTGGCCGGCGTGCTGCCGGCGGCAATCGGGGCGTCGGCGCGGGACATGGGCCTGATCTGCCCGGCCAGCCAGGGCGGCGAGGCGGCATGGGCCGGGCGGATCGAGGTGCTGGCGCCTACGGGCCTGATCGCCCTGATCAACCATTTCCGCGGCACCCAGGTGCTGACTCCCCCCGATACCGCCGGCGTGGCAGAGGTTTCGGCGGCCCCGGACATGAGCGATGTCAAAGGCATGGAAACCGCCCGCCGCGCGCTGGAGATCGCAGCCGCAGGCGGCCACAACCTGTTGCTCGCTGGGCCTCCGGGCGCCGGTAAGTCGATGCTGGCCGCCCGTTTGCCCGGACTTCTGCCCGACCTGGACCCCCGTTCGGCGCTGGAAGTCAGCATGATCCACAGCGTCGCGGGCATGCTGGATGGCGGCCGGCTGGTGATGCGCCCGCCGTTCCGGGAACCGCACCATTCCGCGTCGCAGGCGGCGCTGTCCGGCGGCGGCCATCGCGCGCGGCCGGGCGAGGTCAGCCTGGCGCATCGCGGCGTGCTGTTCCTGGACGAACTGCCGGAGTTTCCGCGTCAGGCGCTGGAGGCGTTGCGGCAGCCGATGGAGTCCGGGCGAACCACCGTCTCCCGCGCATCCGCCCACATCACCTATCCCGCCCGGTTTCAGCTTGTCGCGGCGATGAATCCCTGCCGGTGCGGCTATCTCGGGGAGGCCGGGCGCGAGTGCGGCCGCGCGCCCCGGTGCGGCGAGGATTACCGCAACCGGGTCAGCGGGCCGGTGCTGGACCGAATCGACCTGGCCGTCGATGTGCAGCCGGTGACGGCGGCGGAACTGTCACGCGCGCCGGCCGGCGAACCCAGTGCGGCGATCGCCGAACGCGTTGCCCGGGCGCGAGAAGTCCAGGCCGCGCGCTACGGGGCCGACGGGCCGGTGTGCAATGCGGAGGCGGATGGCAAACTGATCCGCCTGCTGCCCGACGCGCAAACCCTGCTGGAACAGGCGATGGAACGGCTGCGGCTGTCCCCGCGCGGCTATGTCCGTACCACCCGCGTCGCCCGGACCATCGCCGATCTGGCGGGGGAGGAGACGGTCGGCCGGGTGCATATCGCGGAGGCGCTGGCATATCGGCTGCGCGGCGCATGAAACAGATTCGCCGCATCCAGATATCGTGCCGTCGATAGGACGCGGCCAATCAACGAATACGACTGGCCCGCGCCGAACCGCAAGGTAACAGGAACGGATCGCGGGCGGTTACGGTCATCCGCCCGCCGGCGTCCGCGGCGGAAGAAGACGCCTCCCTCCGCCTCTTGCCTTTCCCTGTCCTATGGGCGATTCTCGGGCCCAACTGATTAGTCCAGAATAAGCAAAGCGAGGATTCCGTGAACGACACGACGATCGTCACCGACTCAGTGAAACGTTTCAAGTGGGTCGGCACGCGCCCGATCCGTCCCGACGGAATCCCCAAAGTCACCGGACGGGCGATGTACGGTGCCGATCTGAAGCTGCCCGGGATGGTCTATGGCAAGATCCTGCGGTCGCCGCACGCCCACGCCCGCATCAAGTCCATCGATCTGTCCGCCGCCGAGGCACTGCCCGGCGTGAAGGCGGTCATGAGCGCGGCCGATCTTCCGAACCAGAAATTCGACTACATCGGGCCGGAACGTGTCGCCGTGAACTTCTGGCACGTCACCCGCAACATCATGGCTCGGGAAAAAGTGCTGTACGAAGGCCATGCCGTGGCTGCCGTCGCCGCCATCAGCGCATCCGTTGCCGACCATGCGCTGTCATTGATCAAGGTCGAATACGAAGTCCTGCCGCACGTCATCGACGTGGACGAAGCGATGGCGCCCGACGCGCCGCTGCTGTTCGACGACATGGTCACCCGCGGGGTCGAGCCGGCACCAACCAAACCGTCCAACATTTCCAAGCGCCTCGATTTCTCGATGGGTGATCTGGAAGCCGGCTTCAAGATGGCCGACGTGGTGATCGAAAAGTCCTTCAAGACCGCTGCCGTGCATCAGGCTTATATCGAGCCGCACGCCTGCCTCGCGAAGTACGAGGCTGACGGACAGTGCGAAATCTGGTCCTCCAGCCAGGGGCATTTCGCCATGCGCGCGCTGACGGCGCAGATCATCGGCGCCAAACTGGGCGATCTGCGCGTCACCCCGGCGGAAATCGGCGGCGGCTTCGGCGGCAAGACCGTGACCTATCTGGAACCGGTGGCTGCCGTGCTGTCGAAGAAATGCGGCCTGCCGGTGCGCCTGAACATGACGCGGGAGGAAGTATTCCGCGCTTCCGGCCCGACATCCGGCGCGTCGATGACGGTGAAGATCGGCGTGATGAAGGATGGCACGATCGTGGCCGCCGATGGATTGTTCAAGTTCCAGGCCGGCGCGTTCCCGGGGTCGCCGGTGATGAACGGCTGCCTGTGCGCGTTCGCGCCGTACGACATTCCTAACGCCCGCGCGGTTGGGTTCGACGTGGTGTCCAACCGCCCGAAAGCGGCGGCGTATCGCGCACCCGGCTCGCCGATCGCCAATTTCGCGGTCGAAAGCGTGCTGGACCTGTGCGCCAAGGAAATCGGCATGGACCCGCTGGATATGCGGATCAAGAACGTCGCCCGGATCGGCACGCCGACTCTGGGCGGGCCGAAGCATGCCCATGCCGGTTTCGCCGAAACCCTGCGCGCGCTGCGCGATCATCCCGGCTGGAAGGCGCCGCTCGGTCCCAACCAGGGGCGTGGGGTTGCCTGCGGCTACTGGTTCAACGGCGGCGGCGAGTCCAGCGCGACCATCCAGGTCAATAACGACGGCACCGTGCTGGTGGCGACCGGCAGCCCGGACATCGGCGGTTCGCGTGCCTCCATGGCGATCATGGCGGCGGAAACGCTGGGCGTGGATTACAACACGGTGCGCGCTATCGTCGCCGACACCGCTTCAGTCGGCTACACCCATGTCACCGGCGGATCGCGCGTGACGTTCGCTACCGGCACGGCCGTGGTGAATGCCTCCACAACCGTTGTCCGCGACCTGTGTAAGCGTGCGGCTTTGATCTGGGGCGTGGATGAGGATGGTGTGGTCTGGGAAGATGGCGCTGCCAAGCCGGCCTCGTCCAACGTCGGCGATTTCAAGCCGTTGTCGTTGAAGGACATCGCGGCCAAGGCGGCGGCGACGGGCGGGCCAATCACGGCCTCGGCCGGGGTGAATGCCGGCGGTCAGGCGCCGGGCTTTGCCGCCCAGTTCTTCGACGTGGAAGTCGATCCGGAGACGGGCCACGTTACAATCCTGCGCGCCGTCGCGGCGCAGGATGTGGGCCGGGCGATCCACCCCAGCTATGTGGAAGGTCAGATTCAGGGCGGCGTGGCGCAGGGTGTGGGTTGGGCGCTGAGCGAGGAATACATCTACAACGCCAAGGGCTTGCTGGATAACGCCGGCTTCCTGGATTACCGCTGCCCGGTCGCATCCGACCTGCCGATGCTGGAGGCGATCCTGGTGGAGGTGCCGAACCCGACGCATCCGTATGGAGCGAAGGGCGTAGGCGAAGCCTGCATCTGCCCGCCAATGGCCGCGATCGCCAACGCGATCGATGCCGCGATCGGAACCCGGATGTACGAACTGCCGATGTCCCCGCCGCGTCTTCTGGCGGCGATGTCCGCCTGATGGCTCGGGTTGTCTTCACCGCGGGCTTCGCACGCCGCTACACCAGCGGCGTGCGGGAGTTCGAGGTCGAGGCGAAGAACCTGCGCGGTGTGTTGAAGGCGATGGATGACCTGTTCCCCGGTCTCGGGGAGCATCTGGAGGAAGAAACCACCGTCGCCATCAACGGGGAGTACCACGAGACCGGCTATTTCCAGCCGGTCCCGCCGGGTGCGGAGGTGTTCTTTATTCCGCGGATCGAGGGCGGCTAATCCCCCGCCACCGCCGGATAGGGCTGTTCCCACTTATCGAGGAACACGAAATCCGCCAGCTTCCCGCGCCCGACCGGGCCGAACTTGCCCATCGGGTAGCCGATCGGCAGGATCGCATAGGAATGCACGCCTTCGGGTAATCCCAGCGCGGCGTCGGCTTCCTTTTCATACAGCATGTGCCGTGTCGTCAGGGTGGAACCCAGGCCCAATGCCCGAATGGCCAGCAGCATGTTCTGCACGGCGGGGTAAATCGACGCACCCGCGCCACGACCGGGGTTCGCGCCGTCCTTCAGGCACGCAACGATCCACACCGGGGCTTCGTGGAAATGGTCGGTCAGATATTCCACCGCGCCGTGCTGACGGCTGTATTTCTCACCCGTCACGCCCGGCGGCGGCGCGCTGCTGGCATAGCGCGGCCCGATGACCTCGTCGAACGCCTTCTTGTACCAGACCTGCACCGCCTTCTTGATCGCGATATCCTTCACCACCAGGAACCGCCACGTCTGGTTGTTGCCGCCATTGGCCGCCGCAGTGCCAGCCATCAGAATCTTCTTGATCAGCTCATCCGGCACGGGATCGGGCTTCAGGCGGCGCATCGACCGTGTGGTGCCGATAATGTCGAAAATGTCCTGCATGTGACGTCTCTGTCCTTAGCTTCGTTTCTGGGGTGCGGCGCCGCCGGAACCGGAACGTCCGCCGTCGATGACGATATGCGTGCCGGTCACGTCGCCCGACAGGTCGGAACAAAGGTACAGCACCGCACCGGCGATTTCCTCGGGCAGGGCATAGCGCCCGGTCGGAATACCGGCCGCATAGGCGGCATGGACGCTTTCCGGATTGTTCGGATTCCGCTGCGACTCCAAGGATCGCATCATTCGGGTCTCGACCGGACCCGGGCAAACCGCGTTCACCCGCACGCCCAATCCGGCCACGTCGGTGGAGGCCACCTTGGTCAGGCCCAGCACCCCGTGCTTGGACGCGACATAAGCCGGCATGCCCGGCGAACCGAACAATCCCGCCACCGAAGCGGTGTTCACGATCGCGCCCGACCCTTGTTTCAGCATCACCGGCAGAACGTGACGCATCCCCAGGAACACGCCTTTCAGGTTGACGGCGATGACTTTGTCGAACACGTCCTCATCGTAGTCCTGGGTCGGAACGACATGGCCCTCGATCCCGGCGTTATTGAAGAACGCGTCGATACGGCCGTATGCCGCCAGGGTCTTTTCCACATAGTCCCGAACCGAGGCGGATTTCGTAACGTCCGCCTGAACGAACGCTGAAGTCCCGCCGCGCTGCGTCACGATATCGACGGTGGCCCGACCGGAATCCGCGTCCGCATCCACCACCATCACCTTCGCCCCACGCAGTGCGAATCCCAGCGCCGCCGCTCGGCCGATGCCGCCGCCGCCGCCAGTGATCAGGGCAACCTTACCTGTGAAATCCATTGTTGTTTCCTCCCGTTTTTATGGAACCCGGTGTTGGTGGGTTAAACCACCTTACCGTCGTGAAGGCGGGCGATATCGTCGGTTCCGTAACCAAGTTCGGCCAGGATCGCGTCGGTGTGCTCCCCGAGCTCCGGCGTCGCACCGCGGATGCTCCAGGGCGTGCGGCTAAGTTCGATCGGCTGGCCGATCACTTCCACATCGCCGAGGACCTTGTGCGGCACGACCCGTGTCATCCCCAGATGCTTCACCTGCGGGTCGGCGAAGACCTCGTTCATCTTGTAGATCGGGCCTGACGGAACCCCCGCCTTGTTCAGCGCCTCGATCCAATCCGCCGAGGTTCTGGCGATGGTCAGCGACCCGATCGCCTCGTTCAGCGCATCGCGGTTGGCCGACCGGGCACGGCCGGTTGCGTACAGCGGATCGGACGCGAGATGTTCGGCATTCAACGCCTTGCACAGCCGGCGATAGATATCGTCGCCCGCGGCGGCGATGTTGATAAAGCCGTCGGCGGTCTGGAAAACCCCGGTTGGAATGCTGGTGGGATGGTTGTTGCCGGCCTGACCGGGAACGTCCTTGCCGATGGTCCAACGGGCCGCCTGGAAATCCAGCATGGAGATCTGGGCTCCCAGCAAGGAGCTTGTGACCCATTGGCCTTCGCCCGATTGCTCGCGCTCCAGCAGGGCGATCAGGATGCCCATGGCTGCGAAGATTCCGGCGGTCAGGTCCGCCACCGGGATGCCGACGCGCATCGGGCCGCGGCCGGGCTCCCCGGTGATCGACATCAGGCCGCCCATGCCCTGGGCGATCTGGTCGAAGCCGGGACGGTCGATATACGGCCCATCCTGGCCGAAGCCGGAGATGCTGGCGTAAACGATCCTTGGGTTGATCTTCTTCAGACTCTCGTAGTCAACGCCCAGACGATACTTCACGTCGGGCCGGTAGTTTTCGACCACCACGTCAGCGGCTTCGACAAGCCGCTTCATGATCGCCACGCCCTCGGGCGCTTTCAGATTCAGCGTCAGGCTGCGCTTGTTACGATGCAGGTTCTGAAAGTCGGGGCCATGACGTTCCCCGCCCAGGCCGGCGTCGCCTTCGGGGGATTCGATCTTGATGACATCGGCGCCCCAGTCGGCCAACTGCCGCACCGTGGTGGGACCGGCGCGCACGCGGGTCAGGTCGATGACCTTGAAACGGGCCAAGGGGCCGGCGTTGGGGCCTGTTGTCATGCGGTATTTCCTCGTGGTCCTGGTGTCCGCCGGAAATGTCGCATGGATAGGGCGGATGGTCGAGGCTGGGGCGACAGTCTGGGGCGACAGTCTGGGGCGCTTGCCAACCGGTCCGGTCACGGCGGGCCTGTGCCCGCCGTGACGATAGGGGTCACCGATCTCTATGGAGCGGGCCGGTTATCCCCCAAGCCGGGTTCCACGGCCCGATCGCTGCCATGATCCGGGCGATCGCGATCCTGCCTGCCCATTCATTGCCTAACGATATCGAAACGATCCGCGTTCATGACCTTGGTCCAGGCCGCCACGAAGTCCCGCACGAACTTATCCTGTGCATCGTCCTGAGCATACACTTCGGCAAGCGCGCGCAGGATGGAATTCGATCCGAAGGCAAGATCGACGCGTGTGGCGGTCCATTTTATCGTGCCCGTCGCGCGGTCGCGGCCTTCGAACAGATGTCCAGCGTCCGCGGCCGGGGACCACGCGGTGCCCATATCGACCAGGTTGACGAAGAAGTCGTTACTGAGCGTGCCCGGGCGGCTGGTGAAGACGCCGTGCGGCGACTGGCCATGGTTCGCGCCAAGCACCCGCAAACCACCGACAAGAACCGTCATTTCCGGCGCGGTCAGTGTCAGGAGTTGCGCCCGGTCGATCAGCAGGGCTTCCGGCGAGGCGGTGACGGTGCCGGCGCGATAATTGCGGAAGCCGTCGGCAGCCGGTTCCAGAACGGCGAAGGATTCAACGTCGGTCTGTTCTTGCGTGGCATCGGTCCGGCCGGGGGAGAATGGAACCACGACACTGTGTCCGGCCTGTTTCGCGGCGGCTTCGATGGCTGTGCCGCCAGCAAGGACGATCAGGTCCGCAAGCGAGACTTTCTTCGCGTCCGACGCGGCGTTGAACGTCGTCTGGATGGATTCCAGGGCCGCGAGCACCTTCGCCAACCGATCCGGCTGGTTGACCTCCCAGTTTTTCTGCGGGGCAAGGCGGATGCGCGCGCCATTGGCACCGCCGCGCTTGTCGGAACCGCGGAACGTCGCCGCGGAAGCCCAGGCGGTGGAGACCAGGTCCGCGACCGACAGGCCCGAAGCGTTGATCGCTGCCTTCAGAGTCGCGATATCCCGGGCGTCGATCAACTCATGGTTGATTGCGGGAACCGGATCCTGCCAGATCAGAACCTCGGCCGGAACATCCGGACCTAGATAGCGCGACCGCGGCCCCATGTCGCGGTGTGTCAGCTTGAACCAGGCGCGGGCGAACGCGTCGGCGAACTGGTCCGGATTCCGATGGAAATTCCGGGAAATCGGCTCGTAGATCGGGTCGAAGCGCAGCGCGAGGTCTGCCGTCGTCATCATCGGCGCGTGCTTTTTGGATGGATTGTGCGCATCGGGGATCATATCCTTTTCCGCGACGTTCATGGCGCGCCACTGGTGCGCGCCAGCGGGGCTTTTAACCAGTTCCCACTCGTAGCCGAACAGCGTATCGAAATAGCCATTGTCCCACTGCGTCGGGTTGGGCTTCCAGGCGCCTTCGATGCCGCTGGTGATCGCGTCTTCGCCGTTGCCGCTTTTGTATTTGCTGATCCAGCCCAAACCCATGGCTTCGATCGCCGCACCTTCGGGTGCGGGGCCGAGCAGAGCGGCGTCACCCGCGCCGTGGGCCTTGCCGAAGGTGTGGCCGCCGGCAACGAGCGCGACCGTTTCTTCGTCGTTCATCGCCATGCGGGCGAAGGTCTCGCGAATATCGCGGCCGGAGGCGACCGGGTCTGGGTTGCCGTTCGGCCCTTCCGGATTGACGTAGATGAGACCCATCTGCACGGCTGCCAGCGGGTTATCGAGTTGCCGGTCTCCGGTGTAGCGCTTGTCGCCGAGCCAGGTGTCTTCGCTGCCCCAGTCGATGTCGATGTCCGGCTGCCACACGTCCGCTCGGCCGCCGCCGAAGCCGAATGTCTTTAATCCCATCGATTCCAGCGCGCAGTTGCCCGCCAGGATCATCAGATCCGCCCAGGATATCTTGCTGCCATACTTCTTCTTGATGGGCCACAGCAGGCGGCGTGCCTTGTCGAGATTGCCGTTATCCGGCCAACTGTTGAGCGGGGCGAAGCGCTGCGTGCCGTGACCGGCGCCGCCGCGCCCATCGGCGATGCGGTAGGTTCCCGCGCTGTGCCACGCCATGCGGATGAAGAGCGGCCCGTAGTGGCCCCAGTCAGCGGGCCACCAGTCTTGCGAGGCCGTCATCAGGGTGTGAAGATCGGCCTTCACTGCCTTGAGGTCGAGCTTCTTAAATTCCTCGGCGTAATCGAACGCCGCGCCCATGGGATTGGAAAGAGCCGGGTGTTGATGCAGGATATCCAGGTTCAGCTGGTTCGGCCACCAGTCGCGGTTCGTGCGTCCGGCGAACGTCGCCGCGGATGCGCCTGCGTGCATCACCGGGCATTTGCCCCCTGTATTCGTATCGTTCCCGTCCATGTTCGAGCCTCCTGCTTTCGAACGACCATCGTTCAATCCGCCCGAACTATGCCGCCCGGTCATTCATCGAGCAAATCAATTATTTCGAATTTATTCATTGAAAAAAACGATGAAAACCTGAACACGGCCGTTACCTCTGTGAATTTCGCGCGCTAGCCGGCCGGTTGGTGCTGGCCAGGCTGACCGCTGTTGCGAGTTGCCGCGGGGGGGGCGATGACGGTCTTCGGGTCGCGGCGAAGCGGGATTCGCGTGGCGCCGAGCCTCGCCAAAGTGGTGGAACGCGGCTATTAGGCGGATAAAGAGGAAGCATTTATGCCAGATCGCCAGCCATTTCCGCCCGATTTTCTCGATTCCGTCCGCGCGATCGTTGGCGAGCGGGGGCTGCTGACAGACCCGTCTTCGGTAGCACCGTATCTGGAGGATTGGCGGCGGCTTTATAAGGGCAGCAGCCAAGCGGTCATTCGTCCGGCCAACACCGCGGAACTCGCGGCGGTCGTGCGGTTGTGCGCTCAGTCGCGCACACCCATCGTCCCGCAGGGCGGCAACACCTCCATGGTCGGGGGGGCGGTGCCAAACGAAGACAGTTCCGAGGTTGTGATTTCGACTTCGCGGTTGCTTCGCATACGCGATCTGGACGAAGTGGACATGACACTGACGATCGAGGCCGGTGTGACGCTGAAGGCGGCGCAAATGGCGGCGGCGGAACGGGGCTGCCTGTTGCCGCTGTCGATTTCGTCGGAGGGCAGCGCGCAGATCGGCGGTGTGCTGGCGGTCAATGCCGGCGGCAACAACACTGTTCGTTACGGGAACGCGCGCGATCTGGTACTGGGGCTGGAGGTTGTGCTGCCCGATGGCAGCATATGGAACGGTTTGCGGCGGTTGCGTAAGGATAATACCGGCTACTGCCTGCGCCAGTTGTTCGTGGGGGCCGAGGGCACGCTGGGCATTATAACCGCGGCCGTGCTGAAACTGGTGCCCCAGCCGAAAGAGGTCGCGGTTGCGTTGTGCGCGGTGGGGTCGCCGGAAGCGGCGATCGGTTTGTTCAAGCGGTTTCAGATGTCTGATGCTTCGTCTTTGAACGCATTCGAACTAATGACCGGCTTGGGGATAAGGTTTGTGCTGAAGCATATCCCCGATACGCTGATGCCGGTGGAAACACAGACCCCGTATTATGTCCTGGTGGAAATGACGACGACGCGGCCGGAGGCAGGGTTGCGCTTGCTGCTGGAGAAGACGCTGGAGCAGGCGATGGAAGACGGCATCGTCGCGGATGCCGTCATTGCGGAATCCGATGCGCAACGGGCGGCGATCTGGAAGCTGCGGGAGGAACACTCCGAGGCGCAAAAGCGCGAGGGCGCCAGCATCAAGAATGACGTTTCTGTCCCGATTTCCAAAATTCCGGCATTCATCCAGGAAGCCGCGCAAGCCTGCGAGGCATTGATGCCGGGTATCCGGGCGGTTCCTTTCGGGCACATCGGTGATGGGAATATTCATTTCAACCTCGAACAGCCGGTGGACTGCGATGGCGCGTGGTTCCTGGCACAGGGCGAAGCTGTGATGGACACCGTCAACGAGGTTGTTCGCCGGTTCGACGGCAGTTTTTCAGCCGAACATGGGATCGGCAGGCTGAAACCGCACATGCTGGAGGAGTGGCGGGGCGGGGCCGAACTTGCGCTGATGAAGCAGATCAAGGCGGCGATCGATCCGGCCGGCATTATGAATCCGGGCAAGGTTCTTCCGTAGGCGGCGCGAGGGCGGCGCTTCGTCTGGCTGCCTTGCTTTTGCTGTCTGGCCGGATGACCCCGCGCATGTCATCTATCACCGCGGCACGAAAAACAGGCAGATGCGGCGGCCAGGACCCATTGAAGACAATCACCTTTTCCGCCGACGATTTCGGACTGACCGAAGCCGTGAACGAAGGCATCGAACGTGCCCATCGCGAAGGCGCCCTGAACGCCGCGAGTCTGATGGTCGGTGCCCCGGCGGCGGCGGATGCCGTCCGTATTGCCCGGGCTAACCCCGGCCTGAAGGTCGGGTTGCATCTCGTCGTGATCGAGGGACCAGCGGTTTTGCCGGCCTCCGCGATTCCTGATCTGGTCGATGCGGCCGGCCAGTTTCCATCCGATCAACTGAAGCTGGGGATCGACTATTTCTTCCGCCCGGGCATACGCCGGCAGTTGCGTGCGGAGATACGCGCCCAGTTCGCCGCATTCGCCGCCACCGGGCTGACGCTGGACCATGCCAACGCACACAAGCACATGCACCTGCATCCGACCGTAGGGGCGATGCTGCTGGATGTGGGGCGGGATTTCGGTCTGCGGCGGATACGGATTCCCGCCGAACCGCCGGGCGTGATCCAGCGATGCGGCACCCGAACCGGATTTGGCGACCGGCTGTTGTATGGTTGGTCACGCCTGCTGCGCCATCAGGCGAAAGCGGCGGGTATGGCAACGAACGATCACTGCTTCGGCCTTGCCTGGAGCGGCCATATGACCACCGCCCGCGTGCAGCGGCTGCTATCGAACCTGCCCGACGGTAACAGCGAAATTTACTTTCACCCGGCCGCCAGGCGGGACGCCGTTCTGGATCGCCTGATGCCGTCCTACGAGCACGAGGCGGAACTGGCGGCTTTGCTGAACATCCGGGTCTAGAGTCCCGGCGACGACATGTTGGGGCTTGCCACGAGGTCCGGCTCGCGGCCGGGCGCTGGCCGTGGCGCATCCTCGGGCGTAACTCCGAACCGGACCATATAGGGACGGAACCGGGCGCGCTCCTCGGCTTCATTCAGGCCGTGATCCTCGAACCGGTAGGAATGAGCGCCGTAGCCGCCCTTGGGCTTGGCTGCGACGTATCGTTCGATTGCCCGGGCGGATGGTTCGGTCAATGTCATGCCGAAGTGCCGATAGACACCCTCCACCGTAGTGACCGGGTCGGTGATCAGATCCAGGTGGTGAACATGGCATACGGATTCGGGCAGACCGGCATCGTCGCCAACCGCCATCATGCGTTTGGTGCCGTCCAGCCAGCGCCGGCTTTCATGCGGGCCAAGGCTTCGGGGTTCCAATGTTCTGGTGAACGGGCGGCGCAGCACCTCGGTCAGTTGCGCCTGGGACAGCAGCACTTTGACGGGATCGCGATGGACGAAAATCATCCGGGCATCGGGATAGACCGCCTTGATCGCCTCCAGCGCAAAGATGTGTTCCGGGCATTTCAGCACCCAGCGCCGCTCCAGCCCGTCCTGATGCTGGAGGAACTGCAGAAACCGCTTGTGGAAGCGGTAAGCGGGCAGATGCCGGACAACATCGGCATCCATCCAGGCTCGGTAGGAGGGGATGTTGTAATTGGTATCGAATCGAAGGCTGCGGAACACATGCGCGGTGATTTCGCTGCATTCCTGCGGCGATCTGGCATCCAGCGGATGCAGGGAGCGAAATTCCGGCGCCAGATATTCGAACGCCTTCAACTGCCGGTCCACCCGAGCGATCCGTTGCCGTCTGGTGCCGGTCCGGGGGGAAGGGAAGATCGTTTCCCAAACCGCGGGGGCCCGGTTCGCCCCATCGGCCAGCATCAGCCGGTGCAGGAACGTGGTTCCGCTGCGCGGCAGTCCGGTGATGAAAATGGGCTGCCTGACAGCCAGATCGGCGATGTGCGGTTGCGCCGCCATGGCTGCTTGAATCGTCAGCAGATTCGACAGAAAGCGCACGATATCCCAGCGTGTGGCGCTGCGCCCCACCAGACTGAGCGCGGATTCCGATGCACACGATTGCAGCAGACGGGTGAGCGGGCCCAAAAACGCGATGTCGCCAAAATCCCGCAGGCCGGTTTGGTCGCGCGCGATCCGGATCAGATCGTCAGGGTCGATCGGACGATCCAGCCCGCCGAACCACCCGGCGACCGCATCCGCCAGATGCAACGCCCGCGTTATTGTGCTCAAGGTCAAATCTCCGGCCAGTGCTGTCCATTCCCGGGCGGCACACCAATATGAGGATAGGCCCGGCATCGGATGGGGCACAAGTTCGTGAAGCCTAACGAAATTATAAGAAACTTGCCGATAGATGTATGTGTTTGTATCTGGATGATGCAGTCCGCTTGCCTAAAATGAGCGCCGGGTTCGCACCAGGGTTAGAGGGATCGTTGGGAATGCCGGTGGGTCAGTTAGGTCGTCGGGCTCTGTTCGCCGCTGCCAGTGCGGTTGGGATCGGTTTGGCGGCGCCTGCCTTCGCGGTGGATGAGTCGCAGGCGATTGCTCCGGTGCGCGATTTGATCGCCGGTCTGGTCGCGGTGATGAAGGCGGGGCCGTCCACGCCGTTCGAGCAGCGGTTCGCGCTTCTGGCCCCGGTTATCGATCGCACCTTCGATCTGGGCGGCATTCTGCGGGAGTCGGTCGGTCCGACGTGGGAGACGCTGCCCGCGGACCGGCGGCAGACCCTGATGGACGCATTTCGCCGCTACACGGTGGCTTCGTACGTGAACAGTTTCGACGCATTCGACGGGCAGCGATTCGATATCGAGCCCGACACGCGCGCGGTTGGCGACCGGCAGATCGTGCAGACCAAGATCGTTCCCCGCAAGGGCGACGTTCATGAGCTGGACTACGTTATGTCGAAGACAGCGGACGGGTGGCGCGTGATGGATGTGCTGGCCGACGGTTCTATCAGCCGGGTCGCGGTGCAGCGTTCGGATTTCCGCCGTTTGCTGGCGCGCGGCGGTGCCAGCGCACTGGCCGAGAGCTTGCGTGCCAAGTCGGCGGCGTTGTCGGGCGGAGCGGGGTAAAAGTCGGGCGGGCTCCGACAACCGGGCGGGCTCCGGGCGAGGGGTCGCCGCGCACCGAAAGGACGTAACAATGGACGCGCTGAACGAAACCCACGATCCGGATTTGCGAAGCTGGGTCGCCTCGGCCAACGTCGGCGACTCCGATTTTCCGATCCAGAACCTGCCGTTCGCGATCTTCCGCCGCCGTGGCACCGATCAGGCATTTCGCGCCGGGGTCGCCATTGGCGACCGGATCGCCGCTGTCGCGGATGTGGCCGCCGCCGACCCGCTGGCACCGGATGCCGCCGCCGCCGCGCGGGCCGCGGGCGGGGACAGCCTGAATGCGCTGATGGCGCTGGGGCCGCCGGCATGGTCGGCCTTGCGTCTGGCGCTGTCGCGTGCGCTACGCGAGGGTTCGCCGGCCAAAGCCGCACTGGAACCGGTTCTGGTCCCACAGGCGGATGCCGAGTATGCATTGCCGGCGCGCATTGGCGACTACACCGACTTCTACATTGGCATTCACCATGCCACGGCGGTCGGGAAACTGTTTCGTCCCGACAATCCGCTGCTGCCCAACTACAAATGGGTGCCCATCGGCTACCATGGCCGCGCCTCCTCCATCGTCGTCGGCGGACAACCCATCCGCCGCCCCGTCGGCCAAATCAAGGGCAGCTCGGATATCCCGGTGCTGGGTCCAAGCCGCAAGCTGGACTACGAACTCGAACTCGGGCTTCTGATCGGGCCGGGCAACGCTCTGGGCGAGCCAATTCCGATCGAGACCGCCGAGGATCATCTCTTCGGCATCGCCCTGTTCAACGACTGGTCGGCCCGGGATATCCAGCCGTGGGAATATCAGCCGCTGGGGCCGTTTCTGGCCAAGAGTTTCAGCAGTTCCCTAGCCCCCTGGGTGGTGACGGCCGAAGCGCTGGCCCCGTTCCGAACCCCGTTCGTGCGTGCGGCCGGGGAGCCGGCGCCGCTGGCGTATCTGGACTCCGCCGGGAACCGCGATCGCGGCGCGTTGGATATTTACCTGGAGGCTTGGCTGCTGACCGATGCGATGCGTCGCGCCGACCTGCCGGCCGTGCGTCTGTCGCGCGGCAACGCCCGTGACGCGGCATACTGGACCCCGGCGCAACTGATCGCCCATCACACGGTGGGCGGCTGCAATTTGCGTCCGGGCGATCTGCTGGGATCCGGCACCTTGTCGGGCGCGCCGGCGGAGGAAGCCGGTTCGCTGCTGGAGTTATCGCAAGGCGGCACCCAACCGATCACGCTGCCGAACGGTGAGACGCGCGGCTTTCTGGAGGATGGCGACACCCTGACCTTAAGGGCATGGTGCCAGCGCGAAGGCGCTCGCCGTATCGGCTTCGGGGCGTGTTCGGGCACGATCGTGGCCGCCAGGTCTGCCGCTTAGACTGTGTCCGGGCAGCACCGCCCGGACACTGGTCATGGCGTCGCGTTATACAGTCGCCACAGGGGTTGCCGGCGACCCGACCGCACCAGGCAGGCGCAGCGGCGGGGCGGTCAGTAGGAAGCGGTTGCGGCCATTCGCGCGCAGCCAGTCCGCGAGTTCGGTCAGGTACCACATCTCCCCCAGGTAGCACCCCAGCTTGAACAGGCAGTGGGCGTGCAGCGGCAGCATGGCGCAGTGATCGTCAGCGCAGGGGCGGGCAGGGCTGGCTTCCACCGCATAGTTGTCGGCCAGCAACGCGACCACGCCGCTGTCGGTCACCCATTGCTGCAACCGGTCGTCGCGGCCGTCGAACGCCGAGGTGGTGGAGAACAGCACCTTGGGGTCGGGCTGCTTCTTCATGTCCAGCAGCAACTGGGCAAAGCCGGTGCGGATGCAGACGAAGTCGCCCGGTTCAACCACGACTTTGTCCTTGTCCAGGACCATCATCAGGTCCTCGTAGCCGACGATCTTGCCGGATCGGCCGAAATGCGCCTCCAGGTCGATCATCACGGCGCGGCCTTGTACGCAGGACACCGCCATGTTCTCGATGCCCAGCTTGCGGGCGCCGGAGGCCTCTCCAGTCGGGGTCTGCTTGCCCTGCATGTCATAGCGCACCGGGCCGACAATGTCGGTGCCGGCGCGATAGCCGTTGTAGAATACATCCTCCGGGATGCCGTCGCCGTCGGCGTCGAACATCTGCCCGACGTGCGACAGGCTGTCCCATTGGGTGGAGTATTGCAGCGTCAGCAGCACCTGATCGTCGCACACGATGTCCAGCGCCGTTGGGTCGTCGCAGCGCAGCGGATAATTCATGTTCGGCCGGCCGTTCCGCTCCGTGGGCTTCAGCACAGGCGGATGGCGGCGGGGATTGATGATGTTGCCGCCGGGATAATCCAGCGGCAACGACAGGCAGAAGGTCTTGCCGACCTTCACTTCCTGTATGCCTTGCAGCACCTTTTCGGGCGTCACCAGGTTCAGCCGCCCGAGTTGATCGTCGGGTCCGAAGTCGCCCCAGGTCGAGCCCTGCGGGCGGCGTTTCCAGCGTGGATTGGTCATATCAGGCAGCCATTTGTTGGACGGTGACGCTGTCGCCAGCAACGGTGGTGCGGCGCATGTCGCGCACCTTGGTCTCATCGAAGCGGCGGAC